>NHET02000062.1 GCA_002170355.2 Gammaproteobacteria bacterium TMED92 | reverse complement strand
TGCTCGCCAAAGATGCGTGTACGAGGCGAGTTGCAGCAACTCGCTAAATCCGAAGTGTTGACCGACGCATATTTAGCGGACGTTTTGGATTGCATGTTAAGTGAGCAACAGCGGCAACAGTTGCAGGCAGCATTGGACATCGACTTGGCTTTTCAACATGAACAAATTGGTCGTTTTCGGGTGCATGTTTTCCAGCATCGGCTCGGCGTCGGCCTAGTGCTGCGGGTCGTCCCGCTGAAACCACCAAGGCTCGAGCAACTGGCGGGTCAGGATCCGTTGGCGTTGACCATGTTAAACGCATTAGCCCACCACACTGCGGGCTTGGCGTTGTTTGTTGGCAGCACCGGTAGCGGCAAAAGCTCTACTCAAGCCGCAGTAGTAGACGCTTTGAACAGAGATGGCCGACGGCACATCGTCTGCATCGAAGACCCCATAGAATACGTTCATCACAACACCACAGGATTGATCCACCAGCGGCAAGTAGGTACCCACGTTAGCGGCTTCGAACAGGCATTGCGGGCGGCGCTGCGAGAAGCCCCCGATGTCATCGCCTTAGGCGAGTTGCGCGACGCCACGACCATTCAACTGGCTTTGGAGGCGGCAGAAACCGGGCATCTAGTGCTTGCTACTTGTCATGCTTCGAGCGCAGTGCACAGCGTAACGCGGCTGTTAGAAGGTGTGCCGCCCGGTCAACGAGCGTTGGCGCGTAGCGTGCTCGCGGCGTCGCTGGTAATGGTGGTGTACCAACAACTGATGCCAGCGGGATCTGGCTCTCGGGTTGCCGCGTTTGAGCTGCTCAAGGCGACCTCTGCGGTGCGCAATTTAATTCGCGAAGACAAACCCGCGCAGCTCTACTCCGCTATGCAGACGGGCANTCAACNAGGCATGCAAACTNTCACGCAAGCGCTTGAGCGCTTGCATAGCGCGGGTGTCATCGCGGCCCAACGGGAAGAATCGCACAACTAGGTTCTAGCGATTCTGCTGCTGCTCGCGGAGCCAGGTTTCAACGATCCGACAGGCGGATTCCTGATGCAGGTCGGCGCCATCGGCCTTGCTTGAACTCCAAGAGCTGAGGCGCTCGTCACTCATCACGGTGGGGTAGCCGGTGCGTTGCGCCAGAGTCTGAGCAAACTTACGCGCGCGCTCCGCCATTGCNGACTCGGTGCCGTCCATATTTAAGGGTAAGCCAACAACAATGGTAATGGGTTGGTATTCGGCTATGAGGGCCTTAAGGCTCGGCCAGTTGATTGGCTCGCCCTTTTTAGCGCGGATCGTACAAAGGCCGTGGGCATGGCCTGTTACGGTTTGGCTGGCGGCAATGCCAATATTCTTTAACCCGAAATCAACGCCCAATACGTACCCTTCAGGCAAGTTAGATTCAGTACTCAAGGGTTACCCGTGACCAGCGCCGGCGAGCAACGAGCGCATGTCTATGCCGAGCAAACCCGCGGCGAGGTCGAGGCGGCTTTCGAAGTCTGCGGCAAAAAGTATGTCGGCGTTCGCCTCGGTAGTCAGCCATGCGTTGCGCGCGATTTCATTTTCCAGTTGTCCTGCTTGCCAGCCCGCGTAACCCAAGGCAATGAGCACATGGTCTGGGCCGCCGCCGTTAGCGATGTCGCCGAGAATTTCTAGTGCCGACGATAGAAAAACTTCCTCGGTTATTTGTCCCGAATGTTTAGTGTTTGAATAAGCACTGTGCAATACAAACCCTCGCTCACGAGATACTGGACCACCAAGTAATACCGGCGTGTTCAGCCACTGCTTACTTGCTTGAAGATTGAGTTGTGCCAGCATTTCTAGTATCGAGATGTCAGACGGCCGGTTTACGACCAGGCCCATAGCGCCATCCTCGTTGTGCTCGCATATATAGGTCAAGGTATTGGCAAAGTANTCCCCAGCAAGCCCTGGCATAGCGATTAAAAAGTGATTCGTTAGATTCATTGGCCGGTTACGAGTTTTCAGCGATTGATGTCTGTGCCGAATTTTGAGTACTGCCAGGTTCTAGTGAACTCCAGGCGATCATAAGCTTTGCGCATTTCAATAGAGAAGGGCTGATAAGGAGCCGCTTGTCGCACCGTATTAAGCGCTGCTTTGTCTAGTGAGGTGGATCCAGAGGAGCGAATGATACGCACATAATCGAGCTGACCGTTGCTTAAAATGCTCACGCGCATAACCAACTCGCCCTGGATATTGCCCGGTGGATAGTTCACTCGGCCAATTCGCTCGCATTTCCGCCGCCACATTGCCAAATAGGCAGCTTCAGCGGTTGCCGTTGGTAAAGCGGCGCTGGGCTCGTCCAAGCGTCTTACTCTTGAAGTGTCTTGCCTGAACGCGCCTTGGGTCTGCAAGTTNGCGATTTGGTCTATCAATTTAGCCCGATTAAAGCGATTGCGCAGTGTGGGCTGTTGCGGTTCAGNTTTTGCCATCGATTGCAATGCGGGCTCCGATTGCTGTTGTGGNTGCATAATTGTCGTCTTCGCCTCTGGTGCTGGCGCTGACTGGTCCGGAGTCGTCGCCGCCGCGGACGGTTGTAACGCAACAGTTAGTTCCAGTTCTGGTAACGGTTTTGTGGGTTTNAGATTCAGCCCCAGTATCAAGCTCGCGTGCAGCGCCAGCGCTAAAAAGATACCGAACCCGAGACGATCTCTAGATGTCGCCGTCGGTTGCAATGACGTTATGCGCGATGTGGTGGCCATTAAGCCATTCGAGCCGCGAGTTGTTTTAGGCAGGTATCGATCAAGTCCCCAGCAATATCTAANCCAAATTGTTCATCTAGCTCGCGAATGCAGGTGGGGCAAGTAACGTTGATCTCGGTTAGATGCTCGCCAATGACGTCGATACCAACAAAAAGAAGGCCGCGGCGTTTTAGTTCTGGTCCCACCTGCTCGGCGATCCATCGGTCGCGATCAGTCAGCGGGCGACCCTCGCCGCGACCACCAGCAGCGAGGTTGCCGCGTGTTTCACCGGCCGAGGGGATTCGCGCCAAGGTGTAGGGAACAGGCTCGCCATTGATAAGCAGAATCCGCTTATCGCCGTCGACAATTTGTGGCAAGTAGACTTGCCCCATAATTTGTTCGCGCTCCCCATCTGTGAGGGTTTCTAGTACCACACTCAGATTCGGATCCTCATCCATTATGCGAAAAATCGAGGCCCCTCCCATACCATCTAACTTCTTAAACACCACGTTGCGGTGTTTGTTGTGAAATGTCTTAAGTTGATCGATGCGGCGACTGACAATAAGTTCCGGGCAGCATTGTGGAAATTGGGTTGCAAACAATTTTTCATTACAATCGCGCAACGCGCTGGGTCGGTTAACCACTAGTGCGCCTTGTGCCTCCGCGCGCTCCAAAAGGTAGGTGGTATAGATGTACTCCATATCGAAGGGCGGGTCTTTCCTCATCATCACAATATCAAAGTCAGCGAGAGCCACTGATTGCTCACTACCAAGCTCATACCAATCGTCGCCTGCTGAAGAGGCGTCCAGCGACTGACAGAAATCGGCACGAAGCTCGAGAGTTTTGACCAAGGCCATAACCTGCCCTTGGTGCATCAGGAGATCGGCTTGATTGAGATAAAAGACCTCCAGCCCGCGTCTTTGGGCTGCCGCAATCATGGCCAGGGTGGAATCCTTTTTTAGCGATAGCGCGTGAATCGGGTCCATCAAAAAGGCAATTTTGGTCATGTTGTCAATTTCTCAGTAATCGCGGTGGTTAAGGTTCCCATTGCCCCGTGGTCTAAGCAACAGCAATCCTGGTGCAACTTCAGGCCATACATTGGGTGACGCAAAAAATAAACCGCTACAATCATCAGATGCATGAACAAGTGCTCAATCAGCGTATGCGCCAGATCTTCGAACGCACCACGCTCGAATACCTAACGTCACCCCAGCGAACAGAGACTAAGGCGTTGTTGCGCGAATTCGCCGATTCCTTATCGCGTTGGTCGGATGTGACAGTTTTGTCTGCGTCCGCAGTTTCAGTAACGCAACTGGCAGTGCCGTTTTTACGTGCTTTGGCTAGCGAGGCGTTATCCCAAGATCGCTCTACAGTGAGTTGCCTGCGATTGCTGGGAAAGTGGTTGGCAACTTGGGGGCGGCCTGAATTGGCTTTAGCAAAAAGCCCCGATGCGCAAGTAACGCTCGTTCAGGCGTTACAAGCTTTCGCCATTCTGAATGTCGGTCACGATGATAACGAGGTTGCTGACCATGCCTCGACCTTTGGCCGTTTGGTTGCGCATATGTTGCTTGAGGCTGAGCGTTGGCTGGCTAATCCCAATGCTAATTCGGCACCGTTAAGTAGTTGCCTATTGGCCCTTAAAGAATTGGCAGAGCACCATCAAGACCAGCGCATTATGGAATTGGCGTGGGCTACTGCAAACATGCTGGATCGCCTGGCAGACCAGACCTTACGGGTAACTGATGAGTTTTTAGACGTTGTACAGCGGGTGCTGAAGTTGCTGGTACTTGCTCATGTGTTTCAGGCTTGGAACCGCAACGACGAAGCTGAATACGCGAGAACCCTGGAGGACGCAGATATTTTGGCATCTGGTGGTGAGCTGAAATCCCTTCTATAGAAGTGCTCAAGGGCCGTTGCTGTCGGGCCAGCCTGTAGCTTGTTGAATCAGCGTTAGTGCGGCGGCAGGCATGGTCTCTGCTCGAAGGGTAAGTTGTCCTAAGCGGCACCCTTGGGCCTGATAGCGGTTGAAAGCAGACACCTCTGCCTCGCTGAAACCGCCCTCTGGTCCAACAAATATTACACGGTTCTGCGATTTCAGCTGGGTCGGCGCTTGGGTAGCTGCAGGATCAAAGTACATTAGGTGGGTGTCTGGATGCTCCAGCTCTGTAAGTNTGTGTAAAAGATTCTGCGGCGGGTGTAACCGTGGTAGTCGTACTCGACCGCACTGCTCGCAGCTTGTAATCAAAACCTTTTGCCAATGCTCGAGCTTGCCCGACATACGCTGCTCGTTAAGTTTCACGTTGCTGCGTTGAGTCTCCATCAAGTAAATGTCGGTGGCACCCAGCTCTGTGGCCTGGGCCAGAGCGCGATCCATTGGCTGGCCTTTGATCAGGCCCAACGCTATGCCGAGAATAAAGGCGTCATGTTTAACAAAGGGCGTTCGGGACAGAACTTTTAGTTCAGTTTTGCGTGGATTGTTGACGACGATTTGGCAGCGCGAGACGTCTCCCGCTTCATTGAAAATCTCCACAATGTCGTTAACGCTGTGGCGCAGCACTCGGCACAGGTAGTTTGAGCGTTCTGAGTCTAATGCCACGGTATGCGATACACCGTAACGGCCAGGCACATAAAATCGCTGGGCCATCTTCGTCAGCCAGACTGTACGCCGAGGTTGTTACAAATCTTGGTCGTAGCGCCCCAACGATTCAACGTATAAAAGTGCAACGCNGGCGCGCCCATAGCGATGAGCTTNTCGCACATGCGTGTCACCACTTCCACACCGAATTCTGTCAGATCTTTTTCTGCGTGCTGCCGTAACGCCATGGCTTTGTCGAGCCATCGGGGAATGTCTGCGCCGGCCTTAGCAGAGAAGCGGCATAAAGATTCATAGTTGGTGATGGGCATAATGCCGGGAACGATAGGGATTTCTACCTGTAGCCTACGACACTCCTCNACGAAGTAAGCGTAAGCGTCGATGTTGTAAAAATACTGGGTTATGGCGACATCGGCGCCGGCGTCGACTTTACGCTTNAAATATTCCAGATCGGTCTCGCTGGAGGCCGCGTCCGGGTGTACCTCCGGATACGCGCCGACGACAATATCGAAGTGATCGCCGAATTCTTGGCGGATCAAGCGCACAAGGTCTTCAGCATACTGTGGCTCAGGTGCATCACTATTGGCTTGGTCGCCGCGCAAACAAAGGATTTTCCTGACGCCTAAGTCTTTGTAATAGGACACTAGGTCGAGTGTGTCTTGAGGATCAGCGCCGCTCATGGATAAATGTGGCACGGTATTCCAATCGTTGGACATCAAGCCGGTTACGNTTTGTTTTGTGCCCTCTTTGGTGNACCCGCCGGCTCCNTAGGTCACGGAAAAATACTCTGGTTGTAAGCCGGCGAGTGTTTCGGCAGTTCCCGTAACTAGTTTATGCCGTGCCGTTTCATCCCTCGGCGGAAAGAACTCAAAGCTGACGGGTACTGTTGTGTTAGGGCCCATAGTCTGTTCCATGTTGACCCGGGTTTCAGGCCAGTGCTTGAGCCAGTGCTTCAGCTTTGTCAGTACGCTCCCAACTAAAGGTGGCCTCGGTTCGGCCAAAATGGCCATACGCGGCCGTGGTTTGATAGATCGGCCGCTTGAGGTCCAACATCTCAATCAATCCTCGAGGTCGCAAGTCAAAGTGCTCACGCACAAGCTGAACAATCTTTTCATCACTGATTTTGCCGGTGCCGAAGGTGTCGAGGCTGATTGATGTCGGTTCAGCCACGCCAATAGCGTAGCTCACCTGTATTTCGCAGCGTTCCGCAAGTCCTGCGGCGACGATGTTTTTCGCAACGTAACGACCTGCATAAGCGGCAGAGCGATCTACTTTTGAAGGATCTTTACCAGAGAAGGCGCCGCCGCCATGACGGGCCATGCCGCCATAGGTGTCGACAATAATCTTGCGCCCCGTGAGACCGCAGTCGCCCACAGGGCCACCAATGATGAACTGACCGGTGGGGTTGATATAGATCTTGGTTTCCGCAGAAATCCAGTTTTGCGGCAGCACAGGCTTGATAACTTCTTCCATAACCGCTTCGCGTAGATCTTCCTGGCTGATGTCCGGGTCGTGCTGGGTGGACAGCACGACGGCATCGATTCCAGTAGGTTTACCGGCCTCATCGTAACGGAACGTCAACTGGCTCTTGGCGTCTGGGCGCAGAAACTTGAGAGAAGAACGTCGCATTTCCGCCTGTTTTTGCACTAAACGATGGGAATAGGTCAGCGGTGCTGGCATTAACACATCAGTCTCATCCGTGGCGTAGCCAAACATGAGTCCTTGGTCGCCGGCTCCTTGCTCGTGATCTGCTGTTTCGTCAACACCCATCGCGATGTCCGAAGATTGCTGGCCCAGTGCGTTTACAACGGTGCAGGACTCTGGATCAAAACCGACTTCAGGGCTGTTATAACCGATGTCTGCAACGACCTCGCGAACCAATTTGTCGATGTCAACTTGAGCGTTACTTCGCACCTCTCCGGCGACAACGATAAGACCGGTTTTAATAAGAGTCTCACACGCGACTCGAGACTCTCGGTCTTGGGCGAGCATTGCATCAAGCACTGCGTCAGAAACTTGGTCGGCGACCTTGTCAGGGTGGCCTTCAGAGACGGATTCGGAAGTGAATAAGTTGTTGTCAGTCATGCTACGGCTCGCTGGAAATCAGTTTATTGCTAAAATCAGGCCGCGCATTTTACGTGAATCTGCATAGTTTTGGCGTTTTTAGATTGTCAGATATTCAAGTCAGCAATGAAAAGTTTGCGTGGGCGTAGACAAAGCTCGACAATAGCGCCGCAACTTCCCGGGAGAGCCTATGCCTTCGAGATTTGAACTTGCCAATGCCATTCGCGTATTGGCCATGGATGCCGTGCAGGCGGCAAAAAGTGGACATCCAGGCGCTCCAATGGGCCTGGCTGATGTTGCTGAGGTGTTGTGGAGAGATGTCCTAAAGCACAATCCTGCCGACCCAGAATGGGTTAATCGTGATCGTTTTGTGCTGTCTAATGGCCATGGCTCAATGCTGTTATACGGCCTTTTGCACCTCACGGGCTACCCCGTGACCCTGCAAGACTTGCAGGACTTTCGGCAACTGCATGCAAAAACAGCGGGTCATCCAGAGTATGGTGAATGTCCTGGTGTAGAGACCACGACCGGACCGTTAGGCCAGGGGTTCGCCACTGCCGTGGGCATGGCGCTCGCTGAGCACAAGCTTGCGGCTGAATTCAACCAGACCGAACACACCATCGTAGATCATCGCACTTGGGTCATTACCGGTGACGGATGTTTAATGGAAGGCATTTCTCATGAGGCCGCATCACTTGCGGGAACCTTGGGTTTAGAAAAGCTCATTTGCATCTACGATGATAACGGCATATCGATCGATGGGCAGGTTGATGCGTGGTTCAGCGAAGATGTTGCGGCGCGATTTGAAGCCTATGGTTGGCGTGTGATCCGCAACGTGGATGGTCACGATACCGATGAGATCGCCCAAGCGCTGCAAACGGCTATTCACCCGGACGGTCGCCCCACCCTGGTGTGTTGCCGTACCACTATCGGATTTGGATCGCCAAACAAGCAAGGTACTGCAGGTATCCATGGCTCGGCGCTTGGAGACGCTGAAATCGCGGCGACTCGCGAAGCGCTGGGGTGGGCACATCCGGCGTGGGAGATTCCCGATAGTTACTACGAAGCGTGGGATCAGAAAGCTCGCGGGCAACAAAGCCAGCAACAGTGGCAGCGAGACTTCGATCAGTTTGCGCAAGCACAGCCTGAGCTGGCGGCAGAGTTTTTGCGACGCATGCACGGCAATTTGCCTGCACACTGGTGTACGGCGATCGACGAATTGGCAGCACGCGAGCAGCAAAAACCAGCAGACTTAGAAACGCGCAAAGCTTCGCAACGCTGCATAGGCGCTATTGCCCAAGGCATCCCCGAATTGTTTGGGGGCTCGGCAGACTTGACGGGTTCGAATAATACTCGTTGGGAAGGGTCGAGCGATGAACAACACATGAGCTACGGTGTACGAGAATTTGCCATGACCGCGATCAGTAATGGTCTGCAACTGCATGGTGGCTATCGACCATTTACTGGAACGTTTCTAATTTTCATGGAATACGCGCGCAACGCCGTGCGCTTGGCGGCCTTAATGCGTGTGCCGAATATTTTTGTCTACACCCACGATTCTGTAGCGGTAGGTGAAGACGGCCCAACCCATCAGCCGGTAGAGCAAATTAGTAACTTACGCAGTACGCCAAATCTGCACACATGGCGGCCTTGCGACACTGTGGAATCGGCGGTTGCCTGGAAGAGTGCGGTTGCCAGTCGCAGTACGCCGACAGCGCTCATATTCACCCGGCAGAAAACCCAGGCTCAGCAGCGAACAGCCGCAGTGTTTAACAATATTCACAAAGGTGGATACATACTGTTAGATTGCGAAGACAGCCCACAAGTCATACTAATTGCGACTGGTTCCGAAGTTGAGCTCGCCGTTGCCGCTGCGCAAAAACTTGGCGCCGCCGACATGCGAGTGCGAGTGGTGTCCATGCCCTGCGTTGAGCAATTCGATGCCCAGGACGAGGCCTATCGGCATCAGGTACTACCTCCGACCATACGTGCGCGGGTCGCTGTTGAGGCTGGGCATCCAGACTCTTGGTACAAGTATGTTGGCCTCGATGGGGCAGTAGTCGGCATTGACCGATTCGGTGTCTCAGCGCCTGGAGCGCAGGCCATGGCGGCATTGGGCATTACCGTAGACGCGGTGGTGGCCGCAAGCGAGCGCGTTGTCAGGCGCTAAGAAGCTGCTCGAGCTAGGAATAGCTAGGAATAGCTAAGGATAGCTAAGGATAGAAGGAACATAAGCTATGCAATCTTCCACAATTCTCTCTATGAGTGCGGTGGACCTGTCCGGGAAGCGCGTATTCATTCGAGCCGATCTCAATGTGCCAGTGAAAGAAGGCGTGGTAACCAGTGATGCGCGCATTGTGGCGTCGTTGCCCACGATTAAACACGCGCTGCAACATGCGATCAGTGTAACGGTGATGTCGCACCTGGGGCGCCCTGTCGAGGGGCAACCAGAGGCCGAATTTTCCTTGCAGCCGGTGGCGGATCGTTTGGCTGAATTGCTGCATATGGATGTGCCGTTGATGCCAAATATAGCCGCCTGCGCAGACCTAGAAGGTTTAGCGTTGCTCGAAAATATTCGTTTTTTTGCGGGTGAGAAAGCCAATGACGCTGCCTTGGCTCAGCAGTTAGCGGATCAATGTGATGTCTTCGTGATGGATGCCTTTGGCACTGCACATCGAGCTCATGCATCAACCCACGGTATTGCGAAAGTTGCACCGGTGGCCTGCGCAGGATTGTTGTTGGAAGCTGAACTAACGGCGTTGCACGACGCTCTCGCAAGCCCAGCAAAACCGATGCTCGCGATCGTCGGTGGCGCGAAAGTATCGACCAAACTGCAAGTGCTGGACTCCCTAGCCACAATCGCAGATCAGATCCTGGTCGGCGGTGGCATTGCTAATACATTCATTGCGGCGGCGGGCTACGCCGTAGGCAAATCATTGTACGAGCCGGATCTGGTTGACACCGCTCAACATATTGCGCAAAAGGTTTCGATCCCGTTGCCGCAAGATGTCATGGTTGCAACTGAGTTGGATGCGGCAGCAGTGGCGCAGGTTCGCCGCATAGATGAGGTTGGCGATGATGAAATGATTTTGGACATTGGACCCGCGACCGCAAGGGCATGGGCGCAGCATTTGCANAGCGCCCAAACAATATTGTGGAATGGTCCGGTCGGTGTATTCGAATTTGACCAGTTTGGAGAGGGCACACGAGTTTTGGCNGAGGCGGTAGCGCAAAGCGGTGCCTTTTCTATAGCGGGTGGTGGCGATACTCTGGCTGCNATCGACAAATATGCGGTGACCGAAGGCGTGTCTTACATCTCAACTGGCGGCGGCGCTTTCTTGGAATTTGTCGAGGGCAAAGTGTTGCCGGCTGTAGAGGTGCTAGCGGCTCGTGGAGCTGGGTAAGTTGGGTATGGAACTAAATCGGATTTGGCGAGCAGGAGAAAACAATGGCTCTTATTAGCATGCGGCAACTACTAGACCACGCTGCAGAAAACGAATATGGCGTTCCCGCGTTTAACGTCAACAACCTAGAACAGATGCGAGCCATTATGGAAGGCGCAGCAGAGACTCAAAGCCCGGTTATCGTGCAAGCGTCTGCCGGCGCGAGAAAGTATGCAGGACCGACTTTTTTGCGACATCTTATTTTGGCCGCGATCGAAGAGTTTCCAGACATACCAGTCGTCATGCACCAAGATCACGGTGCATCGCCGGCGGTTTGCCAGCGCTCAATTCAATTGGGTTTCAGTTCCGTCATGATGGATGGATCTTTGTTGGAAGATCAGAAAACCCCCGCGGAATACGACTACAACGTCGATGTAACCCGGCGTGTAGTAGATATGGCGCATGCGTGCGGTGTCTCTGTGGAGGGAGAGTTAGGCTGTCTCGGTTCCTTAGAGTCGGGTTTGGCGGGAGAAGAAGACGGCGTTGGTGCTGAGGGAACATTGTCGATGGAGCAGATGCTGACAGACCCTGAACAAGCCGCGGACTTTGTGCAGAAAACTGGCGTTGATGCCTTGGCCATCGCCATAGGTACGTCGCATGGCGCCTATAAGTTCAGTCGACCGCCCACTGGTGACATCCTTGCGATCGAGCAGGTCAAAGCGATACACAGTCGCCTGCCAAATACTCATCTGGTGATGCACGGAAGCTCGTCCGTACCCCAAGACTTGCTGGCAGAAATCAACGCATATGGTGGCGAGATTCCAGAAACCTATGGCGTACCGGTAGCTGAAATACAGCAAGGAATTAAGCACGGTGTGCGTAAGGTCAATATCGACACCGATCTGCGCTTGGCATCAACCGCGGCTATTCGAAAGTTCTTAGCCACTAACAAGGCGGAATTTGACCCAAGAAAGTATTTGGCCGCATCAACGGCGGCAATGAAAGCGGTGGTTGTGGATCGATACCAGGCGTTTGGCACGGAGGGACAGGCCCATAAAATTAAACCGCATTCGCTCGATGCTATGCATGACCAGTATTTGTCTGGCGCGTTAAATCAAGTGATTCAATAACAGCGCTGCAGCGAGAAAGTCTGATCAGCGTGTTGGAGCGTCGCGGAAAAACCCCATTTAGTGACGCCGACCTCATGGCGAGCCTGGCCTGCTGTCCTGTGGATGACGGTGGCTACAGCTTAGCGGACGGACTAGCGTTGCAAGCGTACGATGCGTTTTATGCTTTGGACTTCGCTGGCGTCACGCGCAACATAGGGGTAGTAGCGCTGGCGGGTGAGCGTATTGCCGTACAAACGTTTCGGCCCGCGCAAACAAAATGTTGGGCATTAGTTTGTCATGGGTATTACGACCATACTGGCCTCTACGGTCACCTGATTCAGCAGCTACTCCACCGCAACATCGGCGTGTTGATTTTTGATCACGTTGGTCACGGCCTCTCAACAGGCCAACAGGCGACTATTGATAACTTTCAGCA
The DNA here is from genome assembly GCA_002170355.2 of Gammaproteobacteria bacterium TMED92. GTDB lineage: Bacteria > Pseudomonadota > Gammaproteobacteria > Pseudomonadales > Azotimanducaceae > UBA4421. The sequence goes on along the minus strand of NHET02000062.1, from coordinate 11,371 downwards.
GTACGTCGAGGTTTTGGCCTGCATACACGCATTAGCCGAGGACATTATCGGCTGTGAGCCCACCCACTGGATCGGTCAAAGCATGGGCGGTGCTGTGCTCATGGAGTACGAACAGCAAAAGGCGTTGATTCCCAAGGGTGCGTTCATTCTCTTGGCGCCGTTAGTTCGGCCATATGGTTGGCCGTTGTTGCGTTGGTACTTCGCCTTGATCAAGCGCTGGATCCGAGCGCGACCCCGTGATCTACGCAGTAACATGCCAGAAGCGTTTACAGCTTTCTTGGCTGCAGACCCACTGCAGGCGAAAACGTTGCCCGTGGCTTGGGTTCAGGCGATGGTGGATTGGTTCACCCGCTTCGAGGGCTATCCGGGCAGCCGGGTTGCAGCGAAGATAGTGCACGGTTTTGATGATAAGACTGTCAGCTATCGACATAACCTGCCAGTGTTGGCTCGGCGGTATCCAGCAGCCAGTGTTTTGACAATTCCCCACGCCCGCCATCACTTGGTGAACGAAACTCCGGCGGTCAGGCAGGTGATCTGGGATTGGTTGGACGCCGAGTGTTGTTGGTAAGGCGACGGCACTAATCGAACCGCAAAGTAGACGTAAAAGAGGCTCCTGGTGCTAACAGAAATTTTTAGCGATAAGCAAATCCGTACAGACGACGCCAGTCTTCAGCACTGGGGCAAAGATTGGACAAATGGCTTTAGTGTAGCGCCGAGCGCAATTGTATTTCCTGAATCCATACAGCAATTGCAAGAGCTTGTGCGGTATGCCATTGATGCTGGTCTAAAGTTAGTACCCAGCGGTGGGCGTACTGGTCTGTCGGGTGGAGCCGTTGCCAGCCTAGGCGAAGTGGTGGTGTCATTTGACCGCATGAACAAAATTTTGGATTTTTCTGCTGAAGATCGCATCGTCACCTGCCAACCTGGTGTGGTGACCGCCAAATTGCAGGAGTTCGCCCACCAGCAAGGGCTGTTTTACCCGGTGGATTTCGCTTCATCCGGGTCTAGCCAAATTGGCGGTAATGTTTCGACCAATGCCGGGGGCATTAAGGTCATCCGCTATGGACTGACTAGAGACTGGGTCGCGGGGTTAAAAGTTGTCACCGGTACTGGTGCGTTGCTCGACTGCAACGCTGGCCTCGTCAAAAATGCTACAGGCTATGACTTCCGACATTTAATGATTGGCTCCGAAGGTACTCTGGGTCTGCTGGCCGAAATCGATGTGCAGCTCACCACAGCGCCGGAGCCTCAGGTAGTTATGGTTTTAGGCGTGCCGAAGGTGAGCCACTTGTTAAGCATACTGACGACTTTCAACGCCCATCTGAACCCCTCGGCTTTCGAATTTTTCTCGGATGTGGCGTTGGAAAAAGTGCGTGCGCATCGTGATTTGCCGGCACCGCTGGAACAGCCTGAAGCCTTTTACGTCCTGGTAGAATTTGATTCATCAGCGAATGCTGCTGCCGAAGCTGCATTCGTTACCTGCTTAGAATCAGGCTGGATAAGCGATGGCGTTGTCAGTCAATCAAAAGCTCAAGCCGCGGCGCTATGGCAACTGCGAGAGGGCATATCAGAAGCCATTGCCCCCTACACGCCTTATAAAAACGACCTATCAGTACGCATCAGCGAAGTACCCGAGTTCCTCGAGGAGGTTGACCAATATGTTGCAAAGAGCTTCCCAAATTTTGAAGTGTGCTGGTACGGACACATCGGCGACGGCAATTTGCATCTAAATATTTTGCGCCCCGAGCAGATGAGTGTGGACGAGTTCTTCCATCATGGACATGCAATGAGTCCAAATATTTTTTCCTTAGTGGCAGATCGGCGCGGCAGCATTTCTGCAGAACATGGGGTAGGTCTGCTGAAACGCGATTTTCTTGACTATTCTCGCAGCCCTGAGGAGATCGAACTGATGCGAGGCCTCAAAGAGTTATTTGATCCGCACCAGATATTTAATCCGAATAAGTTGCTACCTGTAGCAGACTAGCTAATTTCGACGATGCCCTGTGAGGTCGCTAGGATGACGCAATCTGCAGGCGAAATTGCAAACAAACCATTGCAAACCACGCCGGCAATGTCGTTAATGCGCGACTCCAGTAACACTGGCTCGGTAATCGTTAGGTCATGGACGTCGAGAATCCAATTACCGTTGTCGGTAACTACGCCCTCGCGCCACTCAGGTCGTCCGCCCAGTGCCAAAAGTTGTCTAGCTACCGAACTTCTGGCCATTGGAATGACTTCGACGGGTAACGGATAACCACCCAGTTGTGGCACACGTTTACTCTCGTGGGCGATACAGATAAAGGTATCTGCAGCATTGGCAACGATTTTTTCCCGTGTCAGCGCGGCACCGCCGCCCTTGACCAACTGCTTGGCGTCGTTGAGTTCGTCAGCACCGTCGACGTAAACGTCTAAGCTTGGCGCCGAGTTTAAGTCGATCACGGTAATGCCCAGCGCTTCGAGCAGCTTTGTGGACGCGTCACTGGACGATACCGCTGCGTCGAAGGTGTGTTTAATGGGCGCGAGCGCGTCGATAAAACAATTTGTGGTGGACCCTGTGCCAACGCCAACAATGCTCTTGCCGGTGAGTAACGGTTTGATTTTCTCGACAGCGGCCTCTGCAGCTTGCCGCTTCAAGGCCTGCTCTGGATCCGTTGCTACAGATTTGTTGCTGCTAATGGCTGGCTCCCGGCCGCGATAACGAGGAAAATGGTGACATGTTAGAAACCTATGTAAAGAAAATTCTGTCCTCTCGCGTTTACGAAGTAGCAGATGAAACACCCCTGACTCGCGCAAGCTTGTTGAGCGAGCGCTTAGGTGTCGATGTGCGACTCAAGCGCGAAGACTTGCAGCCCATATTCAGTTTCAAATTGCGCGGGGCTTACAACAAGATCAGTCAGCTTACCAAAGCCGAGCTTGGGGGCGGAGTCATCACTGCATCGGCCGGTAATCATGCTCAAGGTGTTGCAATGGCGGCGCAGCGTCTGGGCATCAAAGCCACCATAGTGATGGGGCGAAATACGCCGAGCATCAAGGTCAATGCAGTACGCGGGCGCGGGGCCAAAGTCATATTGTACGGCGACAACTATGACCAAGCAGCTGCCCACGCAGCTGAGTTGTCTGAGACGAACGGGCTGATTTACATTCCACCATACGATGATGTCGACGTTATCGCCGGCCAAGGCACTATTGGTATGGAAATCGTCAACCAATACCCGGGAACCTTGGACGCCATTTTTGTACCCGTGGGTGGCGGTGGGTTGATCGCAGGGATTGCGGCTTATGTCAAATATCTTCACCCACAGACAAAGATTATCGGTGTTGAGGCTGAAGGCTCTGCTTGTCTCCACGCTGCACGAGCAGCCGGTAAACGCGTACGACTGCCGGCAGATCAGTTAGATCTATTTGCTGATGGTGTGAGCGTGGCTCAGGTTGGTGCTGCGCCCTTCAAAATTGCAAAGCAATATGTGGACGACGTGGTGTTGGTGAACACTGACGAGATATGCGCTGCGATTAAAGATGTTTTTGAAGACACGCGTTGTGTATCTGAACCTGCTGGAGCGCTATCTATTGCTGGTATGAAGCGTTACTTGGCGACTGCCCGTGGCATTGGCTCTGCGGTCGCAATAGTTAGTGGCGCTAACGTTAACTTTGATCGCTTGCGTCATATCTCTGAGCGAGCCGAAGTAGGCGAGGAACGCGAGGCGATCTTAGCGGTGAACATTGACGAAACCCCAGGTAGTTTTTTGCGCTTTTGTAAGGCGCTCGGGCGACGTGCGGTTACCGAGTTTAATTACCGCTTCGCTGATTCACAGCACGCGCACATATACGTTGGGTTGCGAGTCGATTCGTTAGCGGACCGTCTGGAAGTCGTCGCGAGTTTGCAACAAAGAGACTACTCAGTCTTAGACATGACGGAGAATGAGGCAGCGAAGCTGCATGTCCGACATATGGTTGGCGGACGCAGTTCGCTAAGCGACGATGAGCTGCTGTATCGCTTCGAGTTCCCCGAACGACCAGGCGCGTTACTGCAATTCCTCACTGGTTTGGGCCAGCATTGGAACATCAGCTTGTTTCATTACCGCAACCACGGCTCTGCCTGGGGGCGCGTATTGGTTGGGTTCGCCGGAACGCAAAAAGATCAGCCTGCGTTAAACAAATACCTTAAAGAAATTGGTTATCGCTTTTGGTCGGAGCAAGACAATCCAGCCTACAAGATGTTTTTACAATAGCGCGGTCAGTGTTCGACATGATGGCGAAGCCATTCTTCCTCGAAAGCGAGTTTGCTGGTGTCACTGATGTGATCGATGTAGAGGCGTCCATCGAGGTGGTCGAATTCGTGCTGCATAACGGTGGCGAGGAAACCTTGCAGCTCTAGTTCCGCAGACTCTCTGTGTTGGTTAATGTAACGCACGCGAATGTGTTGAGGCCGCTGCACATAGCCGCGCAACCCTGGAACGGACAAGCACCCCTCCCAGTAGCCTTCGCGACTCTCATCCAAGACTTCGATCACCGGATTAAAAAAAGCCGTCAAAGGCATTGCTTCAATATCACCATAACGGCTAGGGCCGCCGGGTATTTCGATAATCGCCAGGCGCAGGTTTTCATCTATTTGTGGGGCGGCTAAGCCGATGCCACCGTAGTCGTGCAGGGTATCGGTCATGTCGTNGAGTAAGCGCTGCATCTCTAGGCTGCCAATGTTCTCTGGGGGAACCGGTTGTGCTACTCGGCGCAGATTGGGATGACCCATACGGATAATTTTTCTTACNGCCATATTGCTTCTCTTTGTTGGAATTGAACGACGCCTAAATCAGTGACCACCGCGTCGAGTTGTACATCCCAAGCAGCTTGGGGCAGGGGGTCAGCGGCGCGTTGTTCGCAAAACCCAACGCCCACAAGTGGCGGCCTACTGCCTGGGTCGGCAAAAAAAGTATCGTAATAGCCGCCACCCATACCCAGCCGAGTGCCGGTATCATCAAAGGCCACCAGCGGTAACAACACGCAATCCAGATCGCTCGCCACGGCAGAGTCGTTGTGCGGCTCAGGTTCTAACAAAGCAAAACGGTTTTTCCGCAGTGGCTCATCTCGATCGTAGTGTCGAAATGTCATCATCCGTGGGTTTTTATCAATACACGGCAGGAACACAGCTTGGCCCCGCTGCCAAGCCGTCTCAATAAAGGCACGCACGCAAGCTTCCTCCGGGCTTGCCAGATACGCAGCGATGCTGCGTGCCTGCTGTGGCACGAGTTCACGGAGATGATTATTGATACGAATAGTTTTAGCGGCGCGCGACTGGGAGTCTAACTGCTGGCGCAGCGTTCGGTAGCGGGTGCGTAAAGAAGGCCGGTTTGCCACAAGCGTCATCACAGTAAAAAAAGTGTTCCCGGCAATGCCGCTGTTGGTTTGCCCTGAACCGTTGCGATTCAAGGCGGAGACCCCAGTCAGACCGAAGGCGACCCATCTCGTTGGGCATGCACACTGGCAAGACGAAAGAATCTCCTGAGGTTTTTATAACGGCTCAAGGACGCGACCACTGGCAAACACCCCAGGAACGTCGCGCAGTATAGCGGCAAATTATTACGGTTGCTCTTATTAACTCATGCATGGACGACCGGCAGTTCGACCAGCTCGTTCAGCCACAGATTACTTTTCGCACTGATCGTTGCGGCACTTGTGGTTCTTTGTCGAAGTCTTCGAGTAAAAAAACGGGAAAAAACAGATAACCGGACAGCTAAAAGGGCGACATGGAAGCCAGAGGTTGTCGCGGGCAGCGGTTGCGCCCANGGCGGTTTACAGTTGCAGTTGCTTGTTGGCGCTCACCGCGTCCGCCACCCGATCGCTGAGCTTCTGTACTTGTGCAGTCACCCGCGCATCGGCGGCAGCGTGCTCGCGCCGATTCTGCAATAACTCATTGCTGATATTCAGCGCCGCCATAACTGCCACGCGATCTAATCCAACGACACGNCCAGAAGAGCGAATAGACTCCATNAGGCTGTGTAGGTATTGGGCAGCCTCGCGTAGCGAGTCTTCTTCACCAACGGGGCAGGCGACCTGATANTCCTTGCCGACGATCGTGACGGTCAGAGTGGTATTTTCGTTGCTCATAAAGCGAGGACCCGCAAAAGACGTGGATAATTAAGGATCAACCACGTTCCAGGGATTTGAGTCGGGTGATCATGGCCTCAACACTGGTAGTGGCGGTTTGATTTTTTTCAATAAGCTTGGCGCGCTCCTGGCTCCATTGTTGTTGCTGCGCGCGTAACGCGCGGTTCTCTGTGGTCAGAACTTCGGTCAATGCAATCAAATCGTCAATACGACGCGACAATTGATCAAGTTGCTCAGATTGATCGGTTACAACGTTCATGGAGGTGCACTGGTATTTCCGCTGACAGTGCGCAATAGTTTGCGCCCTTTGAAGTTTATTGTGTAGCCCCCAGCCGTTGTCTGATCTAGAACTCAAAGCGCAAGCAGCGTCGTTCACGCTATCCCACCAAGAACTCCACGGCATGGTNGTAGGGTTTCTGGCGGCATCAGCGTGTCCAGTCATAGAGGAGTTTCCGATCAGCGAGCTGGTCGCTCTGGCCGGTGACCAGGCGCTGACAGATGAAGGAGCTGTGCTCGATTTTGTTGATGACAGTTTGGCGAACCTACGAGACGAAGATCTTGGGTTCAGGCCGCTCATTGCCGATGACGATGAACCGCTAACGCAGCGGGTTGGCGATCTTGCGGAGTGGTGTGGCAGTTTTCTCAGTGGTTTTGCAGCAGGGAACACCACTGGGCGGGATAATTTNCCAGTAGATATTCAAGAAATTATTCGTGACTTCGCGACATTGTCGAGCATGGGATCGGACGTGGATTTCGAGGACGCGGATACCGAGGCGGCGCAGGACGAGGAATCCTTTAGCGAAATTTACGAGTACGTTCGTGTCAGCGTACTACTTGTTTTGGCGTTGTTAGAAGAGCAGCAACCGTCTNCTGGGACAGATGTGGCGCAATGAGCGCTTCTACCGCCACAGCAGCAATTTCGCTCATTGAATATAGCCAGCGTCGACGCACCTTGATGGCGGCAATGGAGCCGGGGTCCATCGCCTTNGTCCCTGGGGCGAGGATGCAGCGGCGCAATCGCGACATCGACTTTGCTTTTCGGCAGGACAGCGATATGTTGTATCTGTGTGGATTCGAGGAACCAGACGCATTACTGGTGNTGATNCCACAGCGTCNGCAAGGCGAAGTTATCCTATTCTGTCGAGAACGCGACCCGCGAGCGGAGCGATGGGATGGAAGTATTTGTGGTCCCGAACGGGCCTCAGAGCGCTTTGCTGTAGACGATGCATTTCCGATCGCNGACTTGGACGACATTTTGCCCGGGCTGTTAGAGGGCCGACCACGCATTTATCTGACTATGGGCGAGTATCCGGCTTTTGATCAGCANCTGCTGGCATACGTGGCGACAATTCGCAGCCGCGAAGCCGGCGGAGCGATTCCGCCGGGAGAATTTGTATCCCTCAAGCATTTGTTACACGAGCAACGCCTGATCAAAAGCGATGCGGAAATCGAGTTGATGCAGCAGGCCGCAGACATAACGGCTGCAGCGCATATGCGGGCCATGCGAAATTGCCACGACGGGCTAACAGAAGGCCAGTTGGAGGCTGAATTAGTCCACGAATTCATGCGCAACGGCGCCAGACACAGTGCCTACCCAAGCATCGTTGGTAGCGGCAATAACGCCTGTGTGTTGCATTACACCGACAACAACAAGCCGCTGCGCGATGGCGATTTAGTGTTGATCGATGCGGGGTGTGAATATCAGCACTACGCTGCCGACATTACCCGCACGTTTCCGGTCTCGGGTGAATTCTCCGCGCCGCAACGGGCGCTTTATGAAATTGTATTGGCGGCCAACGAAGCCGCGATTGCTGAATGCCGCCCGGGAGTATCGTTCAACGCTCCTCACCAAGCTGCGATCAAGGTTATGGTCGAAGGATTGCTAAAATTGGGATTGCTCCAGGGCACAGTGCAGGACAACCTCAAAAACGAAACTTACCTGCAGTATTGTCCACACAAAAGCTGTCACTGGTTGGGCCTAGATGTGCACGATGTGGGTGACTATCGGTTGGCAGATCAGTGGCGACCGCTGCAGCCTGGGATGGTATTGACGGTGGAACCGGGTATTTACGTGACCTCAGAAACCACCGATCCCAGAGCCGTAGAGGCGTTTCGAGGCACTGGCATACGCATAGAAGACGACGTGTTAATCACCGCCGACGGCAGTCGAGTGTTGAGCCGGAAAGTACCAAAAACAATCGATGCGATCGAAGCGTTGACGAGATCGTGATGCAGCCCACCAGACATATCGTCATCGTAGGAGGCGGGCTAGTAGGCGCGGTTGTTGCCCTTGCGTTGCAGCAACGTGGTTTTCGAATTTCGTTAGTCGATCGCGCGCGTCCGACCCCAGGCCCCCAGGGTTTGGGTATCGACATTCGCAACGTTGCTTTGTCTCATGGCTCAAGGCAGCTGATCGAAAGTGTTGTGGATTGGCCCGGTCAAGCAGGCGTATTCAAAGCAATGCACGTGTGGGAACAATGGGGCGTCAATTCACTGCATTTTGCTGCTCGTGACCTTAACTTAGAGAGTTTAGGTTGGATAAGCGAGGTCGCGCCGCTGCTGACCGCGCTATGGCAAAAAATCGATGCAACACCGGACATTGAGACAGTCTTCGGCGAGATTGGGAGCGTCCAACACGGTGTAGATTCGGTGTCGCTGGGTCTTGCTCAACGCAGCATTGAAGCTGATCTGCTTATTGCCTCGGATGGCGCTCGTTCTGGCGTCCGTAACTTGTTACAGGTACCCACGCAGACCTGGCCGACTGGGCAGGTCGCGTTGACGACCGTGGTTGCGACCGAGCAGAGTCACCAAGACACGGCCTGGCAGCGTTTTCTTCTTGATGGACCGCTGGCGTTTTTGCCAAGCAAGCACAAACATCAATGTTCGGTGGTGTGGTCGCAATCAGAACAATCGTTGCAAGCGAATCTTGCTGCCAGCGACGCAGAGTTTTGTCAGCGCATCAGTCAGGCGTTGGAATATAGACTCGGCGCTGTCACCGAAGTGGCCACGCGTCAGAGTTTTCCGTTGCAACAACAGCTAGCGCAAACGGCCCAGCCTCGGCCGCGGGTATTGCTCATTGGTGATGCGTTGCGTGTGGTGCACCCGCTGGCAGGTTTGGGCGTGAATTTAGGTTTCGAGGACGCGCGCGCTGTGCTCGCCGCAGTCGATGCCATGGCGGGACAATTGGATCCAGCAGGTTTTGCAAAATTCGCGCGTCAGCGCTTGCTGAAGTCGCAACTGATGTTACGCCTGCTTAGCGGTTTACAAGTGTTATATGGCCAGCCGGATCCGCTAACAAGTTGGGTACGGAATATTGGCGTGGGTCGGGTGAATAAAATGGGTTGGTTAAAGCGACAACTCATGCTCGAAGCGTTAGGCGGACGCGAACTGTTAAAAGAGTCTGCTACTGCGGCTGATGGAAATCTGAGCGACGCAGAAGGGCGTTTAATTTAGTTGAGTGGAGTAAACAGTGGTTGAGAGGACAGAGGCGGCGAAAACGCCCTTATACCAAGAGCACCTGGCCTGTGGCGGTAAAATGGTGGACTTCGCAGGTTGGATGATGCCGGTCAACTATGGTTCTCAGATCGAGGAACATATGGCAGTTCGCCAAGACGCCGGCATGTTTGATGTCTCGCATATGACGATTATTGATGTGCACGGATCTCAAGCTCAGTCGTTGTTGCGTCGATTGGTGGCGAACGATGTCGCCAAACTTAATGTTTATCAGGCGCTCTACGGTGCATTACTCAATGACCAAGCTGGCGTCATAGACGATCTGATTGTGTACCGATTGCCGGAAGGGTTNCGCTGCGTCGTCAATGCTTCCACTCGAGACAAAGTGTTGGCGTGGATGCAGCGTCATGCTGTGGCAGACGCGGAGTTCCAGCACAAACCGCAGGTCATGATCGCGGTACAAGGTCCGCAAGCCATTCAGCGGGTGCTCGAAGTCGAAGCTGTGTCCGGCTTANCTGACTTAAAGCCGTTTTATGCTATGCCGCATGGCGAATGGCTAATCGGACGAACTGGGTATACCGGCGAGGACGGTGTTGAGATCATGTTGCCTGCAGCCGCCGGCGTAAAATTGTGGCGGCNCTTNNGTGATGCTGGGGTAGTTCCTGCAGGGCTTGGTGCTCGCGATACGCTGCGCTTGGAAGCAGGCTTGAATCTGTATGGNCAAGACCTCGATGAGCAGACTTCGCCACTTGCGAGCAACATCGCATGGACGATTGCTTGGGAACCGCAAGAGCGCGAATTTATTGGCCGCCAAGCGCTCACGGCAGAGCGGCAACACAATGATCAGAAACTCACTGGTTTGATCATGCGCGATAAAGGCATATTGCGGCACGGCCAAGTTGTGCACACAGACGTAGGCCCAGGAGTGATCACGAGCGGGACATATTCGCCTAGCTTGGAGTACAGTATCGGGCTAGCGCGAGTGCCGAAAGCTGCCAGTGGTGAGTGCGCGGTAGACATTCGCGGCAAGCGCAAGATAGCGACATTGTGCAAGCCGCCATTTGTCCGCAATGGTAAGGAAATGCACCCCTGAAGAGCGCGATAGATTTCAATTTCAGCAGGCAGAGATAAGCCCATGAACGATATTCCAAGTGACTTAAAGTACGCAGCGACCCACGAGTGGGCGCGGTTAGAGGAAGACGGCACGGTAACGGTAGGCATTACCGACCACGCCCAAGACGCATTGGGTGATGTGGTCTATGTAGAGTTGCCAGAGATAGATCAGGTCATCGCGGCGGGCGACGAAGCCGGCGTTGTAGAGTCGGTTAAGGCGGCGTCGGATATATATACGCCCATTAGCGGTACTGTTTGTGCAGTGAATGAAGCGTTGGAGGATGCGCCAGAAACGGTTAACTCAGACGCTTACGCAGACGGCTGGTTTTTCAAGATGCAGCCAGCGGACTTAGGTGAGCTGGAGGAGTTGTTAGACGCTGAGGGTTACGGGGAAGTGTGCGAGGCAGAGGATCACTAACAACATTGTTGTGGAATAAATAACTAAAAGACTGCTGTCGTCGGAGTCGACAGCGAACGTCAGGAGAAATCATGCCCTTCATTCCCCATACCGAAACAGATGTCGCAGAGATGCTAAGCGAAATCGGTGTTGCCGATATCGACGCGCTGTTTGATGAAATACCGCAAGAACTCGTCAGTGATCAGCTGAACGCAGTGCCAGAAGGCAAGAGCGAACTAGAAATGCTGCAATTTATGGCAGCTCGGGCGGAGCAAGACCAGGGTTACACCTGTTTTCTTGGTGCCG
>NHET02000117.1 GCA_002170355.2 Gammaproteobacteria bacterium TMED92 | reverse complement strand
AAAAACCAAAAAAACCCCGGCCCACGCAAAAATCTATAGGAAGAACTTTGAGTCGCAAATGCAGAACCCCCCAACCTGCCACTAGACATACCGCGACTCGCCAAAAAATAGTCACTGCCGGAGCGTTGACGACGACCTAGCCACGCGGCCAAAGCCAACATAGCGGACAGGTATATGACGATGACGCCCCAATCAATAACTTGCATGCAAAAACTTTATCAAAAGCCAACGGTTTACTGCGAGATATTTGAGCGTAGTAAGGACAATTGCGCAGCGAGATGCTGCGACACAGATGCAATCGCAACGGTTCGTGCTAAAGTCGCTGCGTCAAGGAGGCTCCAACGTTCCGATCGCGTCGTCGACGAGAACTGTGAGGTCGGCAAACGCTCACTCGCGCGCCCGTACGAATAAATCTTTGCCAGCAAAAAAATATATGGTCCGCGCATTTGCGCCATAGGAGACCCAACTGAATTTACCGCGCACACTCGTATGATCGACAGCAAGCCAGCCCCCACAAGTAGCGAATCTATACCGCAGATGTCGAAGAACGAGTATTCGCTCGTACAGTACCTAACTGTGCTCTACGGTGAGGGCGGCGCGAGTTTTCTCGCCAAAAGGCTGATGTCCATAGCCCTGGGTGAGGTCATTTCCAGTCCCTTGGCGCAAACGCAGCAAGCAAAACCCTTATCTGCCAGTGATCGTATGCTCATTTGCTACGGCGATAGCATCCGCGATAAATCCAGTGCGCCACTCAACGCATTACGGCGTTTTGCCGCTACGCATCTAAAGCAAAGCGTTTCATCGATCCACCTGCTGCCATTCTTCCCATCATCCTCCGACGACGGCTTTGCAGTGGTCGATTATCAGTCGGTCAGAAGCGATCTCGGCGATTGGTCGGACATTTACTCTCTATCAGAGCATTTTGACCTGATGTTCGATTTGGTCATTAACCATTGTTCTAGAGAGAACCTTTGGTTTGCCGATTATGTGAGCGGTAAAGAGCCGGGTTGCAATTATTTCCACGAAATGCAATCGATGGCAGGTTTAGAGAACGTCGTGCGGCCGCGCAATTCGCCATTGCTCACCGACGTCCACACCTATCAGGGCGTGAAGAAAGTTTGGACGACTTTTAGCGACGATCAAATTGATCTGAACTTTGGCAACCCTGAAGTCTTGTGTGAGTTCGTCCGCCTGCTTTTTTCCTACATCGCGCAAGGCGCGCGTTTTATTCGTTTAGACGCTATTGCGTTTCTGTGGAAAGAGACCGGTACCACCAGCATTAGTCTAGAGCAGACTCACTGCGTGGTGCGGGTGATGCGCGCGCTGATCGACGAAATGCAGACGCAGACTTTACTGCTTACCGAGACCAACGTTCCACACAAAGAAAATGTCAGTTACTTTGGCATNAACGACGAGGCGCATCTGGTTTATCAGTTCAGCCTGGCGCCGCTACTGCTCTATAGCTACTTGTTCAACAACGGCGAATATCTTGGGAAGTGGGCTCAACAACTGNCGCCTCCACCTGCNGGGTGCAGNTTCGTCAATTTTATCGCGTCCCACGATGGCATTGGCCTGCGCCCACTCGAAGGTCTCGTGCCTGCTGAGGGTATNAACCGCCNNACAGATAAAGTTCACCAGCGCGGTGGTTATGCGACTATGCGCAGTGGCAGCGATGGTGAGGATACCGTTTATGAACTTAACATCGCGCTATTTTCTGCATTTGGCGGTAACGCNACGGACATCTCTGCTTATGTCGCCGCACACCANTTAATGATGGCCTTTCAAGGCTTGCCTGCACTTTACTTGAATGCCTTGGTTGCCGGCCAAAACGATCACCTTGGTGTGGAAAGTACCGGCCGCACCCGTTCTATCAACCGCGGTCACTGGAACNTGGATGACCTAAATCAAACGCTTGCTGACGCCTCCAGTTCACAATCGNTTGTTTTTGCCGAGTTAAGCCGTTCGTTACAACTGCGTGGTGCTCAGAGCGCGTTCGCACCGTCCGCATCGCAAACAGTGCTGGACTATTCATCCAAGCACTTATGGCTGCGCAGACAAAGTGCGGATCAGACTATCTTAGTGATCGCGTCGTTTAACGCCGAGTCTATCGCGGTAGCAGCGCCCAGCGCCTATACCGAATGCGAAAACGCTGTCGATGTTATCACCGACGAAACGCTGGCCTTGGATCAAACGATCTGTCTTGCTCCATATCAGGTGCGCTGGATCAGCGTATTAAAGAACTAGCGAGATTGTGCATATTGCGACTGATCTTCGCTGACCAAACGCTGAAAATCGGTAAAGACATCCGGATAAACGCTGGTAACTCTATTCCAAGAATGAATGTATGGCGTCTCATCACCGCTCTCTAAATAGGCTTTTCCAGCTTTAAGCACATTCGCAGCGAACAGCTCCACCGCTCGCTCCTCGGAGTCACGGTCAAACTGTAAGCCGTTCATTCGTGCATCATCGTGATAGGACTCAATTAGATCTAGCGCAATCCGTAAGTATGATGCCTTGGTGCTGCGCACCGTTCCGTGCTCGAAGACAAAACCTAGCGTTGCCAGGATGCGAAACAGTGACTTGGTTATGTCCACACTCATTCGTGACAAGCCCTTGGTGCTGTCCTCAAGAGAAAGTTCTTGATGTTTGTGGTCATAGTTGTCGGCAACTTCTACCTGACAGACTCGATTCGTAGAGTGATTGCGATACACCTCAGTCAGCACACCAACCTCTAGCCCCCAATCTGCGGGAATACGCATATCCCGCAAAACATCAATATGCATTGAGAACTCGCCGGCTAACGGGTAACGAAAACTATCGAGATAATCTAAAAATGGGTGCGAACCAAATACTCGCTTCATAGAGCGGATGAGCGGCGATACCAATAACCGGCTGACGCGGCCGTTCATTCTGCCGTCCGCCACGCGGGCATAAAAGCCTTTGCAGAATTGATAATTAAACTGCGGATTGGCGACAGGATAGAAGAGTCGCGCCAGCATCCCTCGATCATAGGTCGAAATGTCGCAATCGTGGAGGGCTACCGCTTTGACACCGCCCAAGGATTGCACAAAGCCAAAGCAATACCAGACATTGCAGCCTTTGCCTAAGCTCGTGGGCGCCAGGCCGAGTTCCCTCAAACGCGCCTGCAAGGTCGACATCCTCGGCCCGTCATTCCAAATGACGGTGTGCGACTGCGGCAAAACACTGAAATACTCAAGGGCGTGCTGATATTCAGACTCAGTAGCTTGATCAAGCCCAATCACAATATGCTTCAGGTACTCCACGCCAGCAAGCTCCTGAACTATTTTCGCTAACGCTGGTTGTGCCAGCTCTGAATACAGACAGGGCAATACTAAGGTCATGGGGCATTCCCCGGCGAACTGACCAAGCTCACGCTCCAATTCGTCTTGCGATCTTGTCGACAAGTTGTGCAAAGTCGTAATGATGCCGTTCTGGAAAAAGTCACTCATGAAGCCAACGTCCTGTTCATCTGGGCGTAGTGCAACATTAGGGTTGTAGTAGTTTTGTGATCGCAGCAGACCACAGCACATGCCCAGCTCCTGGCACTAGCACTATGCGCGGTGCCGCTTCAAGATCGCGTAAGTACTGCTGCATAGTAACGGCGTTCTCTGATGCGCCGTGCTGATCTGCGCCGCCGCCAGATGCCCCAGAAAACAGCAGCGCAATATCAGCGAGCGCCAACATCGAGAGATCGTTAGCGCTGTCTCCACAAGCAATTATCTTGTTAGCGNTGCATGAGCTGTGGTTCAGCGCTGTCAGTATCTCATTCACTGCATGACTCTTTTCACGCGCCGACGTGACGGTGTAAAACCGACCGCCCTTCTGCAACAGCAGCCCTCGTTGCGACAATGCTTGCCGCAAAACACGCAACTCATCAGCACTTTCCAATCCAATCAAAGGCTCGGAGGCCATGCGTTGTTGAGCTAAGCCTGCTCCGTCAGGCGACAAGTTAGTCAACTGCACAATCTGCTCGCGGCGCAATTCGTTAAAGCCAACGAAATTCAGACCATGCGCCGTGCGCAAGCTCANCAGCAATTCGCAAAGATCCGCGTAGGCTAAACCATAGGTNTGCAAACCCCGCGGCACNACNGCCTGGTCAGGCGCCCAACGCTGCTGTTCGCCCCAATCGATTCCGGCCCCATTTTCNAACACAAAGGGTGTGGCNATCTGCTGCTGTCGGCGCAATAGAGACATTTCAGCATGGGTCTTACTCGACACCGGGATGACGACAGCGCCGTGCTCGTAAGCCAGATCCATTGCCTTGGCGGCGCCCGTGATGTCATAACGATCATCCAGCAAAGTGCCATCAAGGTCGGTGAAAATTAACGTTCGAACCATGNTCCAATTAAACCATACTCNCTACCGGGCTNGATTANAGGATCGGTAACATTTGGTTATTTGCCAGTGTGGAAGGTGTTTCGGTTGGGACCAATCATCTGCTTGGCAACGGTCAATTTTCTCGGGTTAACGCAGCAAAGACCAATCTGGTTCGGATTCTGGATGACTGAGCGGCCCATGAGCATTACGCACCACCCGACGCTGCTCGTCCAACCAATGCTTCCAATCAGTACATGGCACCAGTTCATCTTGCCGNTGTTGTTGGTGCGTACGCAGNAAATCTTGCAGTCGCGTCTCGAGTGCACCTGATCGACCCGCCAGGTTACGCATTTGTAATGGATCTTGCTCAAGGTCGTACAATTCCACCCTGCCACTCAACCACTCCGCGTACATATGCTGTTGGGTGCGCACGCCTCGCCATTCGGCGCCATCTTGAAACCAGTCAAACCACTTGGAGAAATTCATAATGAAAGCGCTGTCGTCGGCCGCGCTACTAAGCCAATCGTTAGATAAATCCGAACCCTCTATGCTGCGTGGTACTGGCACACCAGCAAGTCCACACAAGGTTGGGAAAAAGTCCACCATGCTGGTCATCTTGTGACTTACGCCAGGCTGAATAACCCCCGGGTAACGAAGTAGTGCGGGAATACGAATTGAATTTTCATACGGGTTTTTCTTTGACCAAGGGTTCACTCCCTGACCGCCACCTTGGGTACCGTGGTCTGAGGCAAATAGCACGATTGTATTGTCCGCGAAGCCTTGCTGTTCGAGGTAATCGAGGAGCTTTCCCAACATGTCATCTACCGCCAGAATCATCGCTAAGTAGTGGCGATACATGTCCAGCGAGGCGCCTAGCATGTGTTCCGGCACATTTTCTGGCAGCTCAAGGGTCTGTGGCAGCCGCGCATAACAGTGGTCTGGAGCAAACTTAAAGGGAGTGTAATGTGGCGGATGGGGCGACAAGAACAATAGAAAAGGATCCTCGCCCACGCTGTCCATAAACTCGAAGCCATAATTCAGCAAACCATCGGTTTCATAGCCTTGCCAGCGCTCGTAGTTCCAATCGTCCTTGTGCACAAACCCATCGAAGTAAACCATGTGCTGGTTGTAGGCACGCCAGTAGTCAAAACCCAAGCGGTCGCGACCCTCTGGAACCCAATCGGGGTGCTGAGGCATACGGTCCAAGGCTGGCCAGAGCCCGGTGTGCAAATGCCATTTACCCACCCATGCAGTCTTGTAGCCGGCATTACCAAACGCGTCGCCAATTGAAATCTCCGAGTGACGGGTACGTGTGGTGTTGATCAAATGGCCGGTAGTTTGCGGGTAGCGACCAGTCAACAACATCGCNCGAGCGGGCGTGCACACAGGGCAATTAGAGATAGCGTTTTCCAGCACCAAACTATCAGCCGCCAGGCGATCAATATTCGGCGTACTGATTTGCTGCTCGCCAAATAGCGGCAACGANAACGCACGCAACTGATCAGGAAACAATACCACCACGTTCGGTCGCGCTNCGCTCACTTCGCTCNCCCTANTTTCNCCCCGCTTAAAATCNGACAAGATAGCAGCCGTTCAGCCGCTCACAGGTTATATCGTATTTCGCGCTGACGCCCTACTATCCAACATCTTGTCGAATATTCGAGACCCTTGGCTAGCATGCAACATCACTCCGAAGCATCACCAAAAATAGCACCGCTGCTNACGCTGGCACTGGTNCTACTGCTANCAGGCTGTACNAAGGCCGAACTCACCTGCACGCTGAATCCAAACATTGCCGATCCTGATTCGCAGACCAGCCCTATCCACGATCCAAGTTTNATTCGCGCNAACGGTCGCTATTACGTCTATTCGTCGAGTNATCTCGGCAGNTTTTATGAGTCCGAGGATCTACGTCNATGGCGTCTGGCGGGGCAGGTCTTCGATGCCCTGCCCGAGTGGTTACTGGAGCAAATTCCCGACGCTAATCACATTGGTGCGCCAGATCTGAGCTTTTACCAAGGTCGCTACCTGTACTTCTATCAGTCGCATCTCTCTAACACCTGCAACGCAGCAACAGGCCTGGCGAGCAACGCCAGTTTAGATTCAACGGATCCAGCGTACGCGTGGGTCGACCACGGTTTGATTTTGCGATCTGCACCCCACTTCGAGGGCGTAGACATTTATTGCGGTAACGAGCAGGCCACTTTTAACGCTATTGACGGCCACTTTTTTGCCGATGTGGATGAAACCCCGTGGTTGGTNTTTGGTTCAACCATCGGTGGCATTAAACTTGTGCAACTCGACCCAGAATNGTTAAAGCCTTTGCCAGAGGCCGAGTTCACCACCTTGGCCCAGCGTTTTTTGCTGCAANACGACCCAATCATTGAAGCGCCGCATCTGCTACACCGCGACGGTTTCTACTATTTGTTTGTCTCGTTCAATCATTGCTGTCTGGGTGCGGAAACTCAGTATCAAGTGCGTGTTGGGCGCGCGCGCCAAATTGAGGGACCGTATCTCGATGCGGATGGGTGGCCCATGTATCTCGGTGGCGGNACGCTATTGATTGCCAGCGACGGCGCGTATGTAGGCACGGGACACAGCGATTTTTTTAGCGAGGNTGGGCAGGATTGGCTGCTGCACCACGCCAAGCGCCCAGACCAGGACTACCGAGCCTACTTACACATTCGCAAACTGCAATGGACGAACGAAAAGTGGCCAACACTATGCNCCTCCGATCTTTCAACAAGCGNCCTCTGAAGCTGCTATGTTTTCGCCAATCACAAGTGCACTAAGCAACAATGACAACACCACCTAGTCGCGCAGACATAGTCGTTATTGGCGGCGGTATCGTCGGCTGCTCCGTGGCTTACCATTTGGCTCAGCTCGGCCTGAGCGATGTCGTGCTATTCGAGCGTAAGCAACTGACCTGCGGTACCACCTGGCACGCTGCAGGGCTGGTGGGGCAATTACGTGCATCGAAGAACATGACGCAGTTGGCGCAATACTCCACCGAGTTGTTTGCCAGCCTCGCAGCGCAGACCGGTCAAGAAACCGGTTATCAAAACACTGGCTCCATGACTCTAGCACTGCACGCCGAACGGCTAGAGGAGCTAAAACGCCAAGCCACCATGGCCAATGCGTTTGGTGTCAATTGCCAGTTGATCGGACCTGAGTTTGTGCGCGAGCGCTGGCCCGGCATCGATACCGACGACGTGCTGGGCGGCGTGTACTTACCCGGCGACGGCCAAACTAATCCAGTGGACACCACGTTGGCACTCGCCAAGGGCGCACGTAACGCTGGTGCGCAGATATTTGAGCACACTGCGGTCGCTAAGCTTGCGTTGGAACACGATCGCGTGGTGGGGGTGTATTTAGAAGACGGAGCCTTGGTGCGCGCACGCCAAGTGGTGATCACTGGCGGTATGTGGTCTCGCGACTTCGCGAGTCAGCACAATGTGCACTTGCCGCTACACGCGGCAGAACATTTTTACTTGGTCACGGAGCCACTGCCGAGCTTTACGCAAATGCGTCCGACCCTGCGGGTTCCGGATGAGCAGGTGTACTACAAATACGACGCAGGCAAACTGCTGCTTGGCTTCTTCGAGCGGCAAGCAAAACCCTGGGGCATGGAGGGTATTCCAGCGGATTTCTGCTTTGACGCCCTGCCGGACGACTTAGCGCATATTGAGCCTATGCTAGAGCAAGCCACCCGGCGGTTCCCTGAATTGGCCACCACCGGCATTCAATTGTTCTTTAATGGCCCCGAAAGTTTCACCGTTGACGATCGTTATCTGTTGGGTGAGACCCCGCAAGTGCGAAATTTGTTTGTCGCCTGCGGCTTCAACTCCATCGGCATCCAATCTTCTGGCGGCGCGGGTAAGGTATTGGCGCAATGGATGCGCGACGGCAAGCCGCCAATGGATCTGTGGGATGTAGACGTTCGCCGCACTTTTGCGTTTCAGTCAGAGCCAGATTATTTGCGCCAACGCACCACAGAAACCTTGGGGTTGCTCTACGCCATGCACTGGCCGCATCAGCAATACAACACCAGCCGCAACGCCCGCCTCAGCCCAATGCACGAAATCCTGACCTCCCAAGGCGCAGTCATGGGTGAACTGGCTGGATGGGAGCGACCTAATTGGTTCGCTTATAACGGACAAAGCGAATATCAATACACTTATGGCAAGCCCAACTGGTTTGACGCCTGCCAGCATGAATGCGCCGCGGTGATGAATGACGTGGCGCTGTTCGATCAATCCAGTTACCCCATTTTTTGGGTCACTGGCAGAGAAGCGCTACGCTGTCTGCAGTTCGTCTGCGCCAATGAAATGGACGTCGATGTCGGGCAAATTGTCTATACCCAGTGGCTAAACGAAGACGCAGGGATCGAAGCAGACGTGACCATAACCCGCACTGGTGCTGCGGAATTCATGGTAGTTGCTCCCTGCGCTAGCGAGGGCCGAGATGGCCTTTGGTTACGCCGACGGGCCGAGGCTTTTAATTGTGTCGTGCGCCAAGACCACAGCAGCGCAATCATAGGCGTTATGGGACCGAAATCTCCGGACCTACTAGCGCGGTTACTGCAAGGCTCTACGGGTATTTCTGCTCTACCCTATTACCGCTCTGCAGAATTCCGCTGCAACGGCATGGCGATTCGCGCAAACCGCCTGAGCTATGTCGGCGAACGTGGCTACGAATTGGTAATACAACGCAAAGACGCAACTGCGCTGTGGCAACAACTTATGGTCAGCGGTGGCGACCTAAATATTACGCCAGCAGGGTTCCACGCCATGAATGCCTGTCGCATGGAAAAAGGCTACAGGCACTGGGGACACGACATCCACGATCACATCACCCCCATGCAAGCCGGACTTGGCTTTGCCGTGGCGAAACATAAGACCGACTTTATTGGCGGCCAGGCCCTGACCAAGCAACAAGGCGCGCAACAACGTCGTTTGGTGCATTTGGCAATCGACAGCGTCGAGGCACCTTTCATGATTCACGACGAACCGGTGTATAGAGATGGCGTGGCCGTTGGCTTAACCACCTCTGCTGCTTGGGGGCATCGCATCGATAAAAGTCTGGCTATCGCCGAGCTTAAACACGCCGATGGGGTCACTGGAGAATGGTTACGTGGCGGCGAGTTCGAAGTCGAGGTCGCGTTACAGCGATACCCGGTCACCGTACAACTTGCGCCTTTTTACGACCCTCGATCGCTGCGCATGAAGGATTAAAAGCTCGGCGCGCGCTGCGGCAAGTCCTCCGGCTGATAGCCAATAAACACCAACCCCAGCGGCGGCGGCTTGTGGCTAAGATCCAGGCGCAGTTGCGCCGCAACACGGGTATCGACACGGTGCACCTCCAACAAACCATCAGGTGTCCTAACAAAACCTTTTACTCGCTGCACGGATTTTGGCAACTGACGCAAATAGGCGAGCAAAGGTGCTCGCTCTACGACCTCTGTTTGCGACCATGTCGTCGCTGTAAAGCTCAGCGCGCTGCGGGACTGTATGGGTTGCCATTCTGCAGTTTGCGCCTGCCAACCCAACAGCATCTCGATGAGACCATTGTCCTGCGCGCTGACAGCCGCCTGTAATGCCGGCAAACAAAAACCTGGGTTAAGGTCA
This sequence comes from Gammaproteobacteria bacterium TMED92, assembly GCA_002170355.2. GTDB lineage: Bacteria > Pseudomonadota > Gammaproteobacteria > Pseudomonadales > Azotimanducaceae > UBA4421. The sequence goes on along the minus strand of NHET02000117.1, from coordinate 16,103 downwards.
GACTTCGTGACAACCAGCAAATCTCCTTGCTGCACCTGCGTCGTGGCTAACGCGCCGACGTATTTATCGTTACAACGATCGTCATGGGCTGTTGCATCCACCAAGACAACGCAGCCCTGGGGAGAAAACCCAGGATAATGGCATTGTTGGCGCGCCTTAGCAGGCTCCGCTACACCACTGCACTCCAAAACGATTCGCTGCACCGAGGTTTTACGCAACTGCTCCAAAGCCGAACTCAAATCGTCAGCAATGCTGCAACAAATGCAGCCATTCGCCAGCCCTATCACGTTGTCAGCCTTCGAGCCGCCGCGAATCAACTGCTCGTCAATGTTGATATCGCCGAAGTCATTCACTAACACCGCAGTGTTCGCTGGCAGCAATTCGCTGTTAAGGAGGCGGTTAATTAGCGTGGTTTTGCCCGCGCCTAAATAGCCACCAATTAACAGGATCGGCACCGCGCTTGACGGATCAGCGCTCATGGCAGTGCAAATACCTTGCCTTCGAATACCGTGGCGCAAATGTTTATATCACGCAGTTGCATCGGTTCGCAGGTCAGCGGGTCTGTATCCAACACTGTGAAGTCAGCACGCTTACCAGCACGAATACTGCCGGTAATGTCTGCCATGCCAATGACGTGGGCGGCATTAATGGTGATGGCCTGCAGCGCTTGTTGCTGACTAAGACATTCCACCGCACCCATAACATTGCCAGCGTGGTTAATGCGATTTACGGCAACCCACATGCTGTTTAGAGGCTCCGCCGGCGCCATGGTGAAGTCTGAATGCACCGTTGTATTGATGTCGGCACGAAAACAGCTGCCCAACCGCGCCATTTGCGATGCGCGCTCGTAACCGATACCGCTTTGTGTGTAGCTGTCAGATAACTCATGCAGGTAGTAAACGTTGGCCGACACTTGCGCGCCCAGCGCTTTGATCTGGCGGATTTGTTCTGGGGTGCTAAAGCCAAAATGTTCAAGGGTGAAACCGTGGTTGAAGCGCGGTTTTTCGTTCTGCATCTTTTGCAGAATATCCAGCGTCAACTGCAGGCCCAAATCACCGGTGACGTGCACATGAATCTGGTACCCCGCATGCCAATAGGCGCGCACATGCTGCTCTAGCACTTCCGGCGTGGTGAGCCATTCACCGTGGTGGCCGTCGATATACCCTGGCTGCTGCAATTGCGCCAACTGACTGAAAAACGCGCCATCACTAAACAGCTTTATATGGCGACCAAACTGTAAGCGCTGGCTGTTGCGCTTAACCAGCGCATTGGCCAGTTCTGGCCCTTGCTCTGGCGGCACCCCGCCCTTGGTCAGTACCGTTCCATGCGCAACAAGGCGGGTGCGAAAAGGCACGTCATCGCCTTCTAAGTGTTGCGCAAGCGCCTCGGCCTCGGCGCTGAAATTGAACATGCCGGTGGCTAAGTCGCCGATGCTGGTGTGACCGCCGTAATGCACCACCGCCTTTAAGCGCTGCAGACCCGCAGCGTATTTGTCCGGCGCTAGGATCCAAGGGTTCAGGCGATTAATCGCGTAGCCCAAACCACCTTCGTAAAAGTGACCATGCTCGATGTTAATTTGCATGCCCGGCTTTATATCAGCGGCCACCACACCGACCATGTCCATTGCTGCCGCATTCATATACAGCTCATGGAACGAGCGATGCCACACCACTGTGGGCCGTTCACCGGCAATAGATTCTATCCGCTGTCGACTCATGGGGCCGTGCCACAGCTGGTGATAGCCCCAAATAAACAGTGGTTCGGCTGCAGCTTTTTCTTGATTCAGAACTGCTAGGCGTGCGTCAAACCCTTGTGGGTCAGTAACCGGAGCGATCTCGCCCCAAGGTAATTTCCAACGCATAGCGGTGATGAATTCCATCGGCAACAACACCGCTGCCATGCTGGGATGCAGGTGCGGATCAATAAACCCAGGACAAATGATTTTGTCGGCAAATTGTTCATCGACCACGTAATCTTGATGTTGCAACCAGGGCTGCATGTTTTCTGCATCGCCCACTTCGAGGATCATGCCGTCTTGCACTAGCATCGCCGTGGCCCGAGGCAGGGAATCGTTCATCGTGATGATCGAACGTGCTTTGTACAGGGTCCGCATAATAAAACGCTCCTAATCTACAACGCTTAGCAACGGCTAAGTGGCCAAATAACCGCCATCTACGGGCACGCTCGAACCGGTAATGTAGCCCGCGTCGTCGGACAACAAAAACGCTATGGTCGCACCGTACTCTTCGCGTGGCTTACCTGCGCGATGAATCGGCAGCCAGGCCTTTGGCCGTGGTAACTGAGCAGCTGGCGTCGTCGCATGCAGTCGATCCTCGGCCGCATGCTTCGCCAATTGCGCACCCTGCACCGCTGCAGGCTGAATCGCGTTAGCGCGAATACCATATTGGCCATAGTCCACTGCAATCTGCTTTATTAAGGCAATAACGCCATGCTTAGACACTGTGTAGGAGACAGACGCACCACCGGCCCCAACTACCGATCCTGCAATCGACGATGTCACAACGAAGGAACCGCCAGCTTCAAGCATCTGCGGCAAACTATGTTTGGCGCACAAAAACGGCCCCGTCAGATTGACGTCTAGAACGAAATGCCAATCCGCCAAAGTGGTTTCGTGAATCCACCCACTCCCGGCAGTTCCCGCATTGGCAACCATGCCCCAGAGACTGCCGAAGCGGGATAACGTGGTTTGAATGAGATCTTGTACCTGCTGCTCGACGGTAACGTCGCAAGCGACGGCTAGGGCGACGCCGCCTTCAGCGGTAATTTCTGCCGCTACCGCAACAGCTAGAGCCTCGCGAATGTCTGCCACTACGACCCGCGCGCCTTCTTGTGCGATACGTAAACAGGCACCCCGGCCGATACCGCTGCCGCCACCGGTGACAACTACCACTCGNTCTTGTAAACGCGCCTGCATCTGTGTNGCCTCCCCATCGTAATTTTGCGGCTACTTGAAATATTCCGGGTTTTGAAACGCAAACGACAAACTGCGCTTTGCAAAGCGCCAACCGTCCGCTGTAAGCGTAAACTCATCNCGGTAATGCCCGACTGCTGCCGGCGCAAATGGACTAATCGGTGCCGCGGCAAGACTCTCCTCGCCCAGATACCGGTACAAGGTTAGGTAGGTAATACCAGTTGCCGTGCGGGAATCTTCAACGTCTATCAGAATGTTCGTTAACACATGTCGCGATCGCAATTTGTCTGGGCGTTTCGCCATGGCCGCCGCAATAGCGTCCTGGCCCTGGAGCAAACCGCCTACCGCCAATACGCCTGATTCGCCGAACAACGCCGCAAATTCGTCGTAGCGATGCAGATCCAGATACACCGCATAGGCCTTAGATAACCGTTCGCACTCAATGCAAATGTCGCGTATTTGGTCTTGGTTGATTGTCATGGTCGTCCCCAAAAAACCCTGCGAGCATGTGTCGCATCGGATCTTAAGTCAAAGTCTCAAGCTCCGCGTACCCTAACTCACCACAGTTGGTCACCGGACACGGCACTGGTATGGTCTGTGCGTTNAATATTCATGGGGAGAGGAAGCATGCGCAAGATAAGCATCAGTTCTGGATTTTGGCTCGGCTTACTGCTGCACTTGGGCGGTTGCACTGCAGAACAAACCATACCGGAATCAACCACCGCGGCTGCCGCTGCAACCTTTGACTGGCNAGAAATTTATCCTGGCGGTGCCGCCATATGCTCAGATGGCAGTCCTTACAAGTTTCTAACGCGCAAAGGGTCCGCGGACAAATTGTTGGTGTATCTTCAAGGCGGCGGAGCTTGCTGGTTTCGACAAAACTGCGATCCCGCTATGCAACCCAGCTACAACATTAACGTTGCCGACTTTACTGGCTATCAAACCGGCATCTTCAACTTAGAAAATCCCGCCAACCCGTTCGCCGACTACACCGTNGTGTTTGCACCCTATTGCAGCGGCGATGTACACATCGGTGCCAGCGACACGGTTTACCCTGCTGTTACCCCAGAACAACAACCACTGACCGTTCGTCATCAGGGCCGTGCCAACATGCAAACCGTTCTGGATTGGACCTTCGCGAACGTGCGGCAACCGCAGCGAATCTTTGTTACCGGCTCCTCTGCAGGCGCAATCCCCTCGCCATTCTACGCGTCCCTAATCGCTGACCACTACGTTGCTGCCACAGTTACCCAGTTGGGCGACGGCGCCGGCGGTTATCGACGTCTCAACGACGACACGCGACCACACGACTCGTGGGGCACCTTTAACTTTATNACNGACGAACCCGGATTTGCAGAGTTAGACGCCGACACCATGGTTTACGAATCGCTCTACATCGCCGCTGCGAAAAAGCACCCGAACGTTCAGTTTGCCGAATACGACGCAGCACAAGACAGCGTGCAAAAACGTTTTCTGGCGTTGTCTGGCCAAACCGACGTAGACCTGCTGGATGCAATCACGGCAAACCANGCTGACATTCGTGCTGAAGCGGACAACTTTAGTAGCTTTATCAGCGGCGGCGCCTCGCACACTGTGCTGGCGCGGCCTGAGTTTTACACCTTTGCCGCGGCTGGCACGAGTATTCGCGATTGGGTAGCGGCGCTGGCCAACAACGAACCTGTCAAAGATGTGCGTTGCGTCGATTGCGATCAAGACGGCTATGTCGGTGGGCCATTGCCAAAACCGCTGTTAGCGCTGTGGCAATCTTGGGANGATCCCAAGCAACAATACGTCAAGCCATTTCAAATTTTCGATAACGTTTACTACGTGGGTATTGATTGGGTTGCAGCGTATCTGATCGACACCGGTGCAGGCTTGGTGCTGATCGACTCGCTATATGGCAAGTGGATCGGTGTGTTAGAGCGCAACATCCGGGAGTTAGGTTTCGACCCGGCAGACATAAAGTACGTGATCAACACCCATGGCCACTTTGACCACGCCGGCGGCTCAGCGCATTTCCAAAAGAACTACGGCGCACAGATCGTAATGACCGAGCAAGATTGGCAAATCGCCTTGGCAGAACCAGACTCGCCACTGTTCTACATGTCAACGCCACGCCGCGATGTTGTCGCCAAAGATGGTGATCAAATCAGCCTCGGTGACAATACGTTCACCTTGTACAACACACCTGGCCACACCACTGGGGTGTTGAGCATTCGCTACCAAGTGCGCGATGGCGCNAATGCGCACACTGCGCTAACCCTTGGCGGGGTCGGGCTAAATTTTTCTGGGGTGGCGCGTACTGANACGTACATTGACAGCTATTTACGCCTGCAGGCCATGCAAGATGACATTGAGGTGAGCTTACCTAATCATCAGGCCATGGGCCGCGTGTTTGCGCGGCGAGATGCGCTCGCTCAGCGCCGTCCAGACGCGCCGCATCCTTTTGTCGACCCAGCAGGATATCGAGCCGACATTCAGCGCTTCATCGACAACGCTCAAACCAAGTTGNTTGAAGAAAAGAATGGCACGGCGGTGGATCCGGCCACAGAACTGATGCGAGCAATTTCAGATTGATTAGGCTGCACCATCATGAGTTTTAACCTATGAAAATTGGTATTAACGGCTCNGGCATGGTGCAAAAAGCATCAGTAGACGCCATCACCGAGCATGCAGCTACGGCAGCCCAACAGGGCTTTGCGCACTATTGGTTGGCGGAACACCCAACGGGCGGGCTCGACGCTTTGACCACACTGGCGCTCGTAGGGCAACANGTGAGGAACATCGAACTCGGCACTGCCATTGTGCCGACGTTTCCGCGCCACCCTATGACCTTAGCAGGCCAAGCCCTTACCGTGGCTGATGTGGTTGGCGAGCGNTTAACNGTGGGGATCGGCTTGTCCCATGANCCCATGATGGCNCAGCTGGGTATTGGCTTTGACAAACCCATTCGCCATCTACGCGAATATCTTAGTGTGCTCATGCCCTTGCTACAGCGGGGCAAGGTCGATTTCGACGGCGAGTTGATCAGCTGCGCTGCGACACTCTTCCAACCACCCAAGCACAATGTGCCGGTCTTAGTTGCCGCCCTAGGACCACAGGCGCTCGGCGTGGCAGGTGCGTGGGCCGATGGCACGACCTTAGCTTGGGTTGGCCCAAAAACCATACGCGAGCACATCGTACCGCGACTGCAAGAGGCGACTGCCGCACACCAACGACCAAATCCTCGCATAGTGGCAACGCTGCCAATCTGCGTCACCGACCAAGCAGACACCGTGCGGGCGTCCATAGGCAAGGGTTTGAGTCTGTATGGTCGCCTGCCCTCGTACCAAGCGATGTTCGAGCGCGAGGGCGCCAGCGGGCCTGCAGACGTTGCGGTTGTCGGCACTCGCAACCAAGTCATAGATCAAGTAGCCGCACTTGCNGAAGCCGGAGTCACCGACTTCGCGCCCTCCGAATACTGTCTGCACCGCGATGAATGGTCGGCCACTCGCGAGCTACTCGTCGAGCTTGCCGGCAACGCCAATTCACCANCAACACNTAAACCNTNGAGACGCCTCATGAAGACTCCAACCGCGCTAAATCTACCCCCAATCGAGCCTCTACCCGAGGCAACGGAAAAGTACTTTGGCATCTGCCAGGATAAACTCGGGATGGTGCCAAATGTGCTGCAAGCGCATGCTTTTAATATCGCCAAGCTCAATGCGTTTACCGGCTTGTACAACGAATTGATGCTCGCAGACAGCGGTTTAAGCAAACTCGAGCGCGAAATGATTGCAGTGGTTGTGTCTTCGATCAACCGCTGCTTCTACTGTCTCACTGCGCATGGCGCGGCGGTACGCGAATTGTCTGGCGACCCGATACTCGGCGAACAGTTAGTCATGAATTATCGCGTCGCAGACTTAGATCNACGTCAGCGCGCAATGCTAGACTTTACCGCCCTGTTGACCAGCGCAAGCTATACGGTNGAGGAGCCGCACCGCCAAGCGCTGCGAGAGGTAGGCTTCAGCGATCGCGACATTTGGGACATCATCAANGTCGCGGCTTTCTTCAATATGACCAACCGTGTCGCCAGCGGCACGGCGATGGTCCCCAACGACGAATACCACGGCGCTGAACGCTGAACAAAGCTGGGACTGATACACCGCCTGCACTGACTCCAAGCTGGAATATACCGGCTTGAGTAANTGAACACGCGCGCTATACGGTTTTCGAAGCTTCTATCCTCTGACAACTCAATGACTGTCAGCAACACTTGGCGCAACGACGTAACCTAGCTCTACCAGGTCGGCAGTGTGATAGGGCCNTTTGGAGTATCTAGNGTGGCGGTAAANCCCAGCGCTCCCGCTGCGACAGTGACCGATATNCCCAAGCGCGTCATGAATTTACGATAACTATCAGGCTCCGGCACAGTCACCATAAACTCCAATAANTCGCAGCCNCCNGGNGCGCTTTGAGCCGGATGCGGTGAGTTCTGCCAGTCTATAAAGAACGGCCATTGGCGGTCGCGCAAAAACAACAATTGCCAGGCCAAAGCTACGCCNTCGGGGGTTGTTCGGGCCATGTCAATAACGTCCCGACTCGCCAATTTTTGCTCCTGGGCNNTCTGTTGTACCGCCACCAAGTCGTGGCTGGCCACAGCCCAAGCACGAATCCCGCAACGCGCGTGTTGCGCCAACAGCTCGCCGGTGGTGCCGGACAATTGTTGCGCTGGGTCTGGGGCGATAATTTCCAAGTATTGATCATTCCCAAACGACAACAGCGCGTTCCGCGTGCCTGCGCCCGGGTGGGAACCACCCNTGGCTGGTGCTACACCAGTAAGCTCGTGGATATGTTGCATGCCAGACTCAAGATCGGGCACGGCGTACATTAAGTGATCGAGCTGGGCCATGTATGCGTNATTCCTATGGCGACGTTTGCTGCGCTGCGGTTTCAAACAGCGCATCCACGTGATGCTTCGGCAGCGGCCTGGTGAGTTTCGAAACCACTACCGTGAGCAAGATCGATACGATCTCACCCATTACTGCACAGGAATACGGGTTCGGGCCCTCACCTCGCAACCAGGTCACCGCGCCTTCTAAACCAACGCTAGAAAACCATTGTGGTTCAAGCACTTGAGTATGAATAGTGAGAAACGTTATGAATCCGCCCAGCAGGCCTGCATAGGCGCCTTTCAACGTTACACCGGACCATAGCGCGCCTAATACCAGCGGCCCTGCAAATGCCGCCATCATGCCACCTACACCAATCCAAACCACCAAAGACACGTTCACGTCCATGAGTGACCAGGCCATCGCTGCGCAAATTGCGAGCACGCCAACCGTGGACCATCGACTGATTTTTAACACGCGCTGATCCAGTTCTTGCTGGCTCAGATTGGGATGAATAACCGGCGCTATTGAGCGTCGATACAGATCATTGGCAATAATTTGCGATGACGAAACCACGAGTCCATCAGCGGTGCTCATCACTGCGGACAACACACCGACACCGATTAACGCTGCAAGCCAGGTTGGAAATAGCTCAATGAATAAGAGCGGCAAGGCCTGATTCGGGTTTGCACCATCAGCGTAAAGCGCATCACCAAAATACACTCGCGCCAGCAGGCCGCCAAGACCAAGCAAGCCCAGGGTGAGCCCAAACAGCGCGGCTAGCTTAACGAACTGCAGCCGACTGTTACTAGAATCCAACGCCCATAACTTGTTGCCCAAATGGGGCAGCAAGCCAAGGGGCAAGTGNGCAAAGGCAATGACGAAAATCGACCACCAAGAGTGAAACAGNGCAGTATTGGGGTTAGTCGGCGTAACCAGCACGGGATCTTGTTGTCGCAAATTCTCCACCAAACCAGCAAAGCCGCCGTCCACGCCCCAGCCGGTAGCNGTCAAGATGATGACAAGAACGGCCAGCACTAACATCATCGCACCTTGTACACCGTCGGTCAGAATATCCGCATGTGCACCACCCAATACGACGTATACCAGCAACACCAACGCGGTGATCCCCAAGGCCCAGGAGGAATCCAGGCCAAGCATGATTTCGAACATAACAACGCCAGAAACCAACTGCCCGGCCAGGTAGAAGAAAAGGACTAAAGACAATATCGATACCATCAGTCGCATGGTGTCGGACTGGTAACGATCACCTAGATATTCTGGTATCGAACGATTACCGAAACGNTTACCNGAAGTGGCGACTAGGCGCATCGATATGAGAATGCCGAAGTACACCCCAACCGGATAGAGAAAATGCATCCATACGGTGCTCAGGCCCCACTCGTAGGACATCGCGGGACTGCCGAGAAACGTCGCTCCACTAGCGGTCGATGCCGCGAACGCCAATGCTAAAAATACTGGTCCATAGGCACCTCGAGCAGTGGCAAAGTCATCCGCGTGTTTGATACGTCGCTGGGCATACACACCAATGCCAACCATCAGCCCAACGTATCCNACCAAGAACGTCCACGACCAGGCCGTTAAACTCATCCTACCCCCCCAATTGTAATGTGTTGCCTGTGCACGGCACCGACNAGAGCGATCGCGCTAACAAAAGACAAAGCCTCTCGCCGATCCTCTCTGCCATGGCGCTGCTTAAGTCTGATTGGCCCGCGCCGCTTCCGTGGCGTCTCTTACTTCTTGGCCAACTTGTTTAATTTTGTCGAATTCGGCACGACGCCGAGCTATTTCCTCAGCGGACATAAGGGCAACGTTTTGGAACTCTACCTTCCAGGTCACATCTGCTGACCAGCGCTGGGGCGATTGCACGGTCGTCCGCGGCACTGCCGCGTGCTCCAGCAGATGCAACGCCAACTCCAAAGTCGCCGCTTGAGATTCTGAATCATTCGGCTTACCGGCAGAATTACCCAACGGAAAATCGCTGAATAGGAACCGCGGCACACCACAGTGCTCAACTATGTCTTTGGCAGAACCCATGATGACCGTTGCGATGCCACTGGCCTCTAGATGTCGAGCAATCAGACTCACGGTCTGATGACACACCGGTCAACTCGGTACCAATATCGCTAAATCCACCTCATCTTGCTGCAGCAACGCGAGCACATCCGCACAGTCCTGCTGCACTGTCGTCACTTGACTGCGATTGGTCGGCACTCCGTAATAGCGGGGTGCAACGGTGCCTATGCGACCCTGCTGGGCGGCGTTGTGCAGCGCCGTAAGTGGGAAAAAGCTATTGCCGTCTTCGGCGGTAGAATACTTGCGGTCGTAGCCCAGGTGCGAGATACCCAAAAATTGCTCATCATCGCTTGCATGACTATAGACCTGGTAAAACTTCGCCGCTGCGTTATACGCCGCCCTCGCTCCTTGCTCACCCGCTCCCTGCTTAAAAGGCGCAGCGGTGGTCACCAAACCTACACGACTTTGCGCTAGCGGCTTATCCGGCGGACAAAAAGGCACCCGCGCATAGTGCGCCCATCGATAGGGATTATCGTAGCCCAGCGCGAGGTAGTAATCGCGCAACCTGCGCATGTAGCCTACAGGCACATCTTCAGGGTGCGCCAACTGATCGATATCGCTNTCGGATGACATACTTATCCCCATAATCCTGAGTTGACNCCGGTGTTTCGCNTGCCATGGTAATGCGATAGCCACGCTGAGTNGCCGGCCAGTAATCGAAGGCNGCGTNATGTCGCACGACCCGGGTAACCCAAAACACTCCNATATTCGGTTGCCAAGNCACANGACATTGNACGTTCACCGAATAAGCGACCNTGTCGTNCAGCATGCTCAGCAGCGCACTGCTCTCGGCCCNATCCAACTCTACAATTTGACTGATGCAGGCTGCGCTTACATACAANGCCCGATCTCTGGTTATATGNGTGCCATCGCACCACCGGTTGATCGGTAGGAGGCAACTCGTTGAGACGTTTGGCACCACTGATGTAGCGATAGNGCGTTCTTGCTTCGTGGCGCGCATGTAAGGNTTGCAAAAANCCTTGCAGAGTCGGNGNCAAACCAGCAAACANCNGACCCACATCAGCACATAGCGTATCGCCACCACNCTCTGGCACGACCTCCATCATGAGCGTCGATACCCNAACGGGGGTTGCAGCACTGGAAACGTCAGAATGCCAGCCGGTTGCCGCANCTCGTTTGGTGCGTTCGGCAACNTGAATCAAGGTCAATTTTTCAGGCAACGCACCTGTTTTNGCTCGCGATAACAATANCTTGCCCAAACGCTGAGCANNCTGCGCTTGCTGTTGTGCGGTCATGTGCTGATCGCGCNGTACTGCGACACCGCGTCCAGCGGCGAGTCGAATCAATGCCTGAATCTGTAGATCACTGAATTCTAGCAACTGTTGCTGATCTGCTAGTTCACCGACAAACTTAGGACTAATGCTGATGCACTCCAGTATGTCAGCACCCACGTGTTCGAGTTGTGTCATGTGATGCGCCCCTGTTCCCCAGTCCACAGCCTAACAAGCGCCCCCCGCCTTGCCTACAGTCGCTTGTGTTTGAAGCGATCAGACTCTTCGACTTTTTCTCGGCGCTTAACAATTTGCTCGGGAGGCGCCCAAATAAGCCAGGTTTTCTGGTACCGTCTGCGCTGCTTAGCCGATATCGGAGCGNTTTTGCCTCAGCACAAGCCCATTGCTGCCGTCAGCCCTTACGCCCACAGCCATTCAGTTGGCGACCATAACCACACCGCNTTCGGATTAGACTTTCATCATCCGGTATTTTTGATCAGTAGCGTCACGATCATCCTGTTCATTGTCTTCACCTTAACCTTCCCCGATCTCGCTGCGACATCCTTCGTTACCATGCGACTGTGGTTAACCGAAAATCTTGACTGGTTTTTCATGGCCAGCATGAACTTGGTGCTGCTGTTCTGTATCTTCATCGCCGCATCCCCGGTGGGACGCATTCGTATCGGTGGAGAACAAGCCAAACCAACTTTNAGCCGTCTAAGCTGGATATGCATGTTGTTTGCAGCCGGCATCGGCATTGGCATCATGTTTTATGGTGTGTTGGAGCCGATGAACCACGCCATCACTCAACCTTTGAATGCCAATTTAGAAGGNGACGCGGTATATCGCTTGGCGATGGCAACAACCATTTATCACTGGGCCTTTCATCCTTGGGCTGTGTATGCCTTGGTAGGACTGGCGCTAGCATTCTTCTGCTACAACCGCGGTTTACCACTGTTGATTCGTTCCACCTGCTATCCAATTTTTGGGGAACGCACTTGGGGTTGGCCTGGACACATCATTGACATTATTGCTGTCTTCGCAACCCTATTTGGCTTNGCAACGTCACTTGGCTATGGCGCCGAACAAGCTGCGGCGGGCTTACACTTTTTATTCGATATTCCAGTCGGAGCCTTCACTAACCTCATCGTTGTCGCCGCGATCACCGGCGTGGCCTTAATTTCGCTGGTGCGAGGGCTCGACGGCGGTATTCGCCGCTTGAGCGAACTGAACNTGGCACTGGCGGCNATACTGGGCCTTTTCGTACTACTAGCGGGACCTACGNTGGACATTCTNCGTCAACTTCCAGTTTACGCTTGGTCCTATGTCGAACAGATACCAACNCTGAGTAATTGGGTTGGCCGTAGCGACGATTACTACATGCATGGTTGGACCACCTTCTATTGGGCCTGGTGGATCGCGTTCTCGCCGTTCGTTGGNATGTTCATTGCTCGTATCTCCACTGGCCGCAGCATCCGCGAATTCATTGCCGTGACCATGCTCGCGCCTTCGCTGATCTTCTTGGTGTGGATGACTATTTTCGGACACACCGCGATGGATCAGTACTTTCACCAAAACATAGCGACGGTAGCCGACAGCGTTAAGGAATTCAAAGCGGAGCTAACATTATTTGTCTTCCTCCAAGAATTTCCAATGGCCACACTCACCTCGGCAATCGGCATAACCTTGGTACTAATTTTTTTCGTGACCTCCATGGACAGCGGCTCCCTAGTCATCGACACGATGACCGCAGGCGGCAAGACCGATACCCCAGTGATTCAGCGTGTTTTTTGGTGCATCGCGCTAGGATTGATCGGAGTATCATTATTGTTAGGAGGAGGACTTGCGTCACTGCAGGCACTGGCTTTAGCCAGCGCATTTCCTTTTACCATAATAATTTTCATGATGATGATCAGTCTCTACCAGAGTCTGCGCGAGGTGAGTCGCGAACGGAGCAAAAAACCAGNGGTCTAGCGCATTTTTTCGACAAACTTTTTTGACCGGTTGAAAAACGGCGTTTGCTACATGAAAAATGGTGCTAAACCGCTGCATTTTTTTGCACTTTCGCCGTCTGGCTCTCCATAACCTAACTATTTCTATTCGCATCTTTGTGCAATTTGATGTTTATAGCACTGCCCTGTATGGTNCGNGCTCGCAATTAATGAGGGTTTTGTATGTTTCGTCTCGGTAAATTAAGCGCCGCTGTACTTTCGGCCAACGCTGCCATGATCACATCACTAGCAGCCGGTTCAGCCCACGCAGCACCGCAGGAGATTGAAGAAGTCATTGTTACCGCTACAAAACGCGCAGTACCCCTACAAGATGCCCCCGTGGCCATCCAGGTTATGAGCGAAAACTCGCTGCAAGAACAAAACATTAAGAGTTTTGTTGACTACGTAAAGTATCTACCAAATGTTAACGCCGGTGGCCGTGGCCCCGGTCAGAACGAAATCTACATTCGTGGCGCTGCAGTCGACGCGATCAACATCACGGTGGCAGAGTCGCAAGGCTCAGCGCCCAATGTCGCACTGTATCTGGATGAGCAGCCCGTCACTGCGGGTGGACGAAATCTTGATGTATACGTTGCTGACTTAGAACGCATCGAGGTCCTGCCTGGCCCACAAGGTACCTTGTACGGCGCCAGTTCCATGGCGGGCACGGTGCGTTTGATCACCAACAAACCCGTAATTGACGAATTCGATGTCCGGTTTAACGGCGGCATTTCTAGCACCGCAAACGGTGAAGCCAGCAATAATATGGGGTTGGTGATCAATGCCCCACTCCTCGAGGGAAGACTAGCTGGGCGCTTAGCATTGTATCGCGACAGCCAGGGCGGCTATATCGATAACGTCGCAGGCACCTTCCAGGCAGATAACTCTGTCAACCCGACCTTTCCCGGTGATAGCGTCACCTTCGCCGAGGGGACTCAGTTCGCTGACGGCAGCGTCGTCGGAGCAGGCGGATTAACCGTCCCGGTCAGCAAGGCCGTAGCCTCTAATAACGATCTGCTAGAGGACGACTTTAACGACGCTACCTACGAGGGTGCGCGTTTGGGTCTGAAATACGTCGTCAATGATGAATGGGACGTGCTAGTGCAATACAGCGAGCAGTCTCTGCAATCTGAAGGCGTATTCGATTACGACCCCACCGTCGGCGACCTAGAGGTAAACCGCTACACCCCCGACAGCCTGGATGATGAATTCAGTCAAACCGCATGGACCGTGAACGGTCGTTTAGGAGACTTAGACGTCATCTACACTGGCGCTTTCCTCGACCGAGAAGTCGCGGCAAATATCGACTACACCGGTTATACCAACATCGGTAAATTCATATCTGGCTATCAATGTGAATATCTGGTCGGCAGCTACTACAACGGATTGTCCTCCGATACCAGTACGTTTTATACCTTTGACCCAACCATAGGCGGCGATCCAGCGGTGATCGAATGCGGCACCCCGGCGAATGCTGCGCGGATCGAAAACGAGAATACCCGCTGGACCCACGAGGCTCGCATCGCCTCAAATTATGCTGGGCCGTTTAACTTTCAGGCTGGGATTTACTACGAAGATTTTGAGATCAAACACATTGGCGACTTCAATTACCAAGCGCCAATTGTGGCTGGTTTCTCAGGCATAGACATAAATTCCAGCAGCACTTTTAGCAACTCCGAGGCCAATGCTCGTGGTCGGGTTATTCCAGATACCCAATTCAGAAACGACAATACCCGTACCGAAGAGCAGACTGCTGTGTTCGCAGAACTCACCTACCAACTGACGGATACCATTGCCATCACCGGCGCAGCGCGCTACTACGATCTTGATTACGGCTTTACTGGGTACGGCGCTTGGCGCTACGGCAATCGCCCATTGTTCGTGGATGATGCAGACCCCAGCAACGATATTCGCCCAACAATGACAGGCGGGCGAGACTACGAGACGAACTTTAACGAGTTGCAGCCGCTTAATGTGAGCGACACCATTTTTCGCTTTAGTGCGTCTTGGACCCCTGAAGACAGCAACACACTGATTTACGCGACTTGGTCGGAAGGCTATCGGCCGCCTGGATTTAACCGCGCCGCTGCGGCAAAAGCCAAATATGACCCAGCAGCAAATAATACGCGAGACGACGGCACCGCTTGTGGTACCGATGCTGCAGTTGACAGCAACGCGGCCACCGGCTTTCCAGGCTACTGTCTGCCGTACGTGTTCGAGTCCGATACATTGGAAAACCTAGAGCTAGGGTGGAAAACCACGCTGGCGGATGGCCGCCTGCAGTTCAATGGTGCGGCCTACATGATTGACTGGAAAGGTATACAAGTATCTCAGTTCGACTCTCAGAACATCTCTATCCTTACCATTGTCGACAATGGCGGTGATGCGGAAATTACTGGTGTGGAGGGAGATTTGGTATGGCTTGCGAGCGAACGATTGTCGATCTTTGCTGCCGCGTCGTTTAACCAAACAGAGCTGGTCTACGTGAATCCGGCATTTGCAGTGATCGTGGCCGACGAAGGCACCATGCTACCTTTGACTCCAGAGGTGCAATTCAACGTCCGTGCACGCTACGAATTCCCTCTTCGCGGTGACCTCATGGCCCACTGGCAGCTCGGGTATAAGTATGCTGGCGAGTCGGTGAACTCGCTTGTAGATACCGTTGATGAGCCGAACACCATACAAGACGCCTATACCCTGGTAGACGCGACCTTTGGTGTCGAGAATGTCAGCGGCGGCTGGCGCGCCGAAGCNTACGTAAACAACGTGACCGACGAGCGTGCTCAGTTGCACATTAACCGCCAAGACTTCTTCGAGCGCGTTACCACCAACCGACCCCGTACCATGGGTGTTCGCGTTAGCTACGACTTGAACTAGTCACGGCAATGCGTGGCCGCAAGGCCACGCAGACTTGCCTCGCTATGGCCAGTTCTTTCGATGCCCAGACCGTTCAGGCGCTGCTACAAGCGGGCGACGCTCA
>NHET02000014.1 GCA_002170355.2 Gammaproteobacteria bacterium TMED92 | reverse complement strand
ATATTAAGCATCTTTGTTAGTTGAATGTCGCGGCTGGAAGAACCTATGCGCAGTTCTACGGCGCCGGCTTCCAACACCCAATCTTGTCTGCCGTGATCGAATATCTGAAAACTGTCCGCGGCCAGCGCTATTTCGACCGAACCTGTTGCACCAGCGGCCAAATGTAATTTGGCGAAACCGCATAGCTCCTGATCTGGTCTATGTACTGCACTTTGCTTCATATGCCGATAGACCTGCACTACTTCAGACCCAGCAACCGCGCCAATGTTTTTCACCTCTACCGTTAACTTGACCGACCCATGAGCGGTCAGCGTGTCGTTCGACAATATTGCTTGGGACATTGCAAACTCGGTGTAACTCAGTCCGTGTCCAAATGGAAACAATACCGGGCGTTGGGCGCTGTCAAAGTAGCGATAACCAATGTACAGACCTTCGCGGTATTGCATCTGTCTGTTTGCCCCGGGAAACCATGGCTGCGACGGGATATCTGCTAATCGTTGCGCGAAGGTCTCCGCCAGCTTGCCACTAGGGTTGTGCACACCCATTAATACATCGGCAATGCCACCACCAGCGGCCTGACCACCCAGATATGCCTCTAAAATTGCGCTGACTTGGTCTGCCCAGGGCATCTCTACCGGCGCGCCATTGGCCAGTACCACTACCGTATTTGGATTTACTGCAGATACCGCTTGAATCAACGCGTCATGCTGTGCCGGCAGTTGCATGTGTTCCCGATCAAAACCTTCGGATTCGTAAATGCCCGGCAATCCAGCGAACACCACCGCAACCTCCGCCGCCTTGGCCACGGCAACCGCTTCGTCAATGAGCGCCTGGTCCGGCTCGCTATGCACCGGATCGTAGCCCGGCGCGTAGCTGACGGTCTCTGTGAATTCGCTTAACGCCTCACGCAGCGTATCTATTCGCGTTGGTCGGACTTGCGAACTGCCCGCGCCTTGGAACCGCGGTTTCTCCGCGAACGCACCTATTAGCGCTATCGATGTATGACCTGCCAGCGGTAACACTTGCGCGGCGTTTTTTAACAGCACACAGCATTGCGCCGCCGTGTCCCGAGCTAGCTGGTGCTGCACATCTGCGTCTGCAGTAATGCTTGGCGTTTGCCGATCTTGCGCCGACAAACTAAGCGCAACATTGCGCGTAACTACGGTATCTAATATCGCCTCATTGAGTTCCCCGGCCTGCACAGCCGCGACCAGCAAATCGTCATTGATGCCACCGCTACTGGGCATTTCCAGATCGAGCCCACCTAGTACCCCTGAGACTCGGTCATTGGCTGCACCCCAGTCGGTCATGACCAGGCCTTCAAAACCCCACTCATCGCGCAATACTTTGTTCAATAGCCAGTTATGCTCGCTGCAATACACGCCATTCAAACGGTTGTAGGCGCACATCACGGTCCAGGGCCGCGACGTTTTTACCGCAATCTCAAAACCTTTGAGGTAAATCTCGCGCAAGGTTCGGTCATCAACAATGGCGTCCATAAACATGCGGCCGCGCTCTTGGTTGTTCACCGCAAAATGCTTTAAGCACGCACCTACGCCCTGAGACTGGATACCGTTGACCAAGCTGGCGGCAATATGGCCGTTTAACAACGGGTCTTCGGAAAAGTATTCGAAGTTACGCCCGCATAACGGACTACGCTTGATATTAAGACCCGGCCCTAGCAGCACGCTCACGTCTTCATCCACACACGTCTGACCCAAGGCCTCACCGACACGGTAGATCAAGTTGACATCCCACGAACTGGCCAGGGCAGATGCAGTAGGAAAACACGTTGCCGCAACGCTGCGATGCGCGCCCAAGTGATCCGCTTGCTTGGCCTGCTTGCGCAGACCATGAGGCCCATCGGTCACCATAATTTTGTTAATGCCGAGTCGCGGTAAATCCGCCAGGTGCCAGAAATCTCGACCAGAACAAAAGTCTGCTTTTTCTGCCAATGTCATCTGCGCAACTAGGTCGCGAGCCTGCTCCAGCGCTTGCGCGGAAAATGGATGACTCATAGTCCTAGTACCAATTTTGCCATGATGTTGCGTTGCACCTCGTCACTGCCACCGGCAATTGAGGTGGCACGAAAATTAAAATAGTTAGTGAAAGCCATAGCGCCATGTTCAGGACCAACAGTGGCAATGTTGCTGCCAACCGTTCGCGCTTCAGGTTGATGCACACTGGCGTAGTGACCAGTAGCAACCACCGCCAACTCACTGATCCGCTGCTGAATATTCGCGGACAATGCTTTCATGACTGACGATTCTGGCCCCGGATTTTGGCCTTTTGACAACGACGCCATTAATCGGAATTCGGTGTATTGAATAGCTTCAAGCTGTACTTCAGCCTCTTCTAGCTGGCGCTTGAACGCTGGGTCCGCTGCCACATTCGCGTCGCCTAGAGGAATGGCTTCAGCCAGCCTACGCACCCGCTGCAATGCAACTTTACGCGCAGCATTACCGCCGGTGGAGCCACCGCGTTCAAATTCCAATAAGTATTTGGCCACCTGCCAGCCCTTGTTTTCCTCGCCCACAATGTTGCTTTTGGGTACCCGTACGTCGTCAAAAAATACTTGGTTCACTTCATGACTGCCCGAGGCAAACACAATTGGCTCAACCCGAACTCCAGGGCTGTCCATATCCATGAGTAAAAACGTAATGCCTTCTTGCGGTTTGCCGCTGTCATCGCTGCGCACTAACAAAAACATTTTGTTCGCGTAGTGCGCATGGGAGGTCCAGATCTTACTGCCGTTCAACACAAAGTCGTCGCCGTCTGCGGTAGCGCGGAGTTTTAGGCTGGCCAAATCAGAGCCGGAACCAGGCTCGGAATACCCCTGACACCAATAGTCTTCGCCTGACAGTATGCGCGGCAGGTAATGATCCTTTTGGGCTTGTGTGCCACAACCAATCAACATAGGGCCGCACATGCCCAATCCCATAGGTGCCGTGTCGGGAGCATGGGCCTGGGCTTTTTCAATCGACCAAATGTAACGTTGAATGAGGTCCCAACCGGTACCGCCGTATTGTTTCGGCCAGCTCGGCGCGATCCAGCCTTGCTGGTGCAAAATGCGATGCCAGACAATGTTGTGTTCGTAGTCTAAAAAGATACCCGGACACAACCGCTGTGCGTCACGCAAATCATCCGTTAGGTTATCATCGAGAAAGCGCTTCACGTCGTTGCGAAACGCCTCATACTGTGGCGCAAAGCCTATGTTCATCATGTTTCCCCTATTTGCCTAAAGGCTGTTGCAACGCCAACCACACTCTGCCCGCCTAACCATCGCAATTACGCCTGTTCGCTACGGCGCTGCAGTATTAGCTCCACCAAACGCTCGCCGTGGGTATTTTGCGGAAAGTGTCCAGCCTCGGGAATGGCATCAAAGGGCGCGTTCATCTGTTGCGCCCATTGCCTGCCCCAGCTCTCAACAAATACGTCGTCGCTACATCCCCAAATAAACTGACACCCCTTGTTCCAGTTCAATAGGGTTTGATAATGCAGTGTTTGCGCCGCAGCATTGCCGTTGTGATAGCTGTCCATGGGTATGGACAGCGGGAAGCGCCGAAAGCCGTTGTATCCAGCATCGGGCAAACCCCTATATGGCGCAGAATAACCCTCGTACATGGCCGCGGCAGCAACACTCAATTCTGGCGCTTGGCCCTGCATGAATGCAGGCACGTATTGCTCGCGGGTCATCAAGCCAGCGGACATCAGCATCATTAGACCCAAATCAGGTTCCGGGCGATCAAAGTTGCCGCCGGGCTGCCAACCCGCATTCCAACGCCTTATACCCTCTGAATACTCATACTCAGGGTGGTGTAGCCAAGTGTTCATAATCACCAGGTGGTCGAAGCGCTCTGGCATCATAGCCGCCTGCGCCAGGCCCGTAGGCCCACCCCAGTCCTGGCACACAAGAGTAATGTTGCGTAAGTCCAACTCAACAATCAGCGAGGTCAAAACCTCAGTGTGTCGCGCAACGGTATACCAGTGTAAATCCGTGGGTTTGTCAGACCGACCAAAGCCCAAGTGATCTGGCGCTATGCAGCGATATCCCGCCTGCACCAATCCAGGGATCATGTTGCGATACAGATACGACCACGTCGGCATACCGTGCATCAGCAACATGACCGGCGCATTTGTCGGACCTTCGTCTATGTAATGCATGCGCAGGTCTTGCCACATGTGGTAGTTCGGTGAATAGCTGAAATCTTGCAGTTTTTCGAAATTTTCTTCCGCAGTGCGCACAAATTCCGTCATCTCTTCCCCCTCTGTAGTGCTCTCAGTCGCTGCTTATGAGCTGTTCCCGGTGCCATACCAGGACTGCCGCAGAAATAGAAATATAACTCGGCACGAGGGGTTGCGCTTGTAAAGTTTGCACAGCAGCACAAGCGCGACGACTTGCTCAGACTTTGCAACCGTAGTTAATCTTGGTCTGCGCACCGACCGCGCCATCCAGTGCAACAACAGGGGGACATTATGAACGCGCCACCAACTCAACACGACGTTGCAGACGATGTGCTCGACGCCATAGATTATTGCTACGCCCAAGGCTGGACAGACGGACTGCCAGTGGTGCCGCCAGAAGCAGGTCGCGTGGCGGCGATGTTACAAATGAAGGGGCGTCCCGCAGAAACTGTAATTGCTCATCACCCGGCCACACAAATTGATCTGACGCTGCACGGCGCCGCGGTCAACGCGGTCATGGCCGGCTGTTTACCCGAATATTTCCCGGTTGTGGTTGCGGCTTTCGAAGCCATGGCAAAAAAACCTTTCAATTTTCACGGCAGCACCGCCAGCACCGGAGGTTCAGCTCCCCTACTTGTGGTCAGCGGCCCTATCGTCGACGACATTGGCATGAACGCTGGGGTAAATCTCTTTGGCCCAGGCAACCGCGCAAACGCAACTATTGGCAGAGCCGTGCGTCTGGTTATTTTGAATATATTTCGCATGACTCCGGGAATTGCCGACAAATCGACCCAAGGCAATCCCGGCAAATACAGTTTTTGCATTGCCGAACGCGCCGATAAAAACCCTTGGCAAGGCCTCAACGAAGACTTGGGCTATCCATCCGAGGTCAGTTCCGTAACCGTTTTCGCCGGTGGCGGCTTTGTAAATATAGAAAACCATGGCGGTCAGAGTGCCGAAGCGGTACTAGAGACCATTGCCGATGGCATGGCCAACTGTGGCTGCATCAGCATCGGCCAAAGTGCCGTTGTCTTGTCACCGGAGCACGCGGAAATAGTCGCGGCCAGCAATTTCAGTAAATCTGATGCCCGACTGTTCCTGTTCGAACACGCGAAACGCAGCGAGGAAACGCTGCGCCGCATCGGTAAATTCAGCCCTCGTGAGTACGCGCTGCAAGAACGCGAGGACTGCCATCGCGGCCTCAGCGCCGACGATATTTTGTTGGTGGTCGGTGGCGGCGACGCCGGTGGCCACTCGTCATTCATTCCATCTTGGAGCCGCACTCGCGCTTCAATAATGCAAAGCGAAGCCATTGGAGTCTGCATAGACTGCTAAAGTCCATGCAAAGTCCCGTAACACATTTGAAGGAAACCACTATGCAATTGCTCGACCCAACCGCAACCAGCCCAATTCAGGACAATAAATTGGCGCCACGTTTGAGCTCACTAAGCCATCGACGCATTGCTTTATTGTCTAACGGTAAAGCCAACGCGCGACCACTGCTGCTAAAAACCGCAGAACTGTTTCGCCGCAACGATCGCTGCGAAATTCTTGAAGATATGGTTTTTAAGACCAATGCCAGCGCCCCAGCCGAGGACGGTGTGCTCGCCGAATTAGCCGCACGCAGCGATTTTTTATTGACCGCTAACGGTGACTGAGGCTCTTGTTCGACGTGCAGTTTGCATGACGGCGTGATTTACGAACAGTTTGGTAAGCCCGCGGTGGTGTTGTGCACAACACCCTTTGAGGTGACCGCAAAAAACATAGCGCGTATGTTAGGCGTCGCTAACTACCCGTTTGCGTTGCTACAACACCCTCTGGGCAGTTGCAACGAGCAGCAAATCGACCAGCGCGCCGCCGACGCTTACCAGCAAGCGCGGAGAATTTTACTTAATCAAGTATCGAGCACCGGCGCTGACTTATAACCCGGCGGCCTGCCAGTTGCTTTGAATCGCTGGTTCGAGCATTGGGAATTGTTGTCGATACGACTGCGCCAACAATGACGTCGATTCGTTAATACTGAGGGTTGCCTGTTGCCTCTTATAGGTGGGCCAAGGCTGGACCAGTACCTCGGGGTTGCCAGAGTGAGCAAACGCCACCCAAGCCTTGCGCATGAAGTTCGCTGTTTTATCGTAATCTTTCAATCCAGCCAACCACGAGAACGGCAAGCCGTTACCGAATACCATTAGATCTAGTGCGTGCGCGGCGCCAAGAAATGGCGACGACCAGTCGAATTGGTAAACGTAGGTAGCACGCTTGGAATGGCGTTGATGTCCTTCCGCTATGCGTAAACTTGGTACGCGAAACCACATATCACCCACTGCAGCAGTAAAGCATTCCTCGGCATCTAACTCTGGGCGTACTTGGTTGTAACGAGCAAGCACTGCAGCCCAATCCGCGCCTGCCGCAGCAGTCACTTGACGCGCCCGCCGATCAAACTGACTGCCTGGCAAGTCTAACAGCGCGGCAAACAAATTCGCTTCGTCGCGACAGCCGCCAATCAAATAGTCAATGTCCAAACCAATGCCAGCATGCGGCGCATCAACCGGGTGCACGGGCATGTGCTGATTGAGCACCGGCAAATAGAGCTGCGGCTGCGCCCACTCGGTCCGTGCCTCTAGCTGCGGATACAGTTCAACTAGTCTTTGCCACGGCACCTGGCGCAGCGCATCGACATCGCCCGGCTCGATCGCCAATTGCTTCACGACATGCTCAGCAATCGCGTTGGCGCTGGCTGGACGTTGCACGGCATGTCCACCACTCTGCAAAATCGCCTTGTGCACTAATCCTCTAGATCCTGGCGTCGCGATGGCCGCTTGGGTGGCCGCCGCACCACCGGATTCACCAAACAGCGTGACGTTATTCGGGTTACCACCAAAGGCCGTGATGTTGTCGGCTACCCACTGCAAAACACAAATCAGATCTTGTACCCCCAGGTTGCCGGGGCCGACAGCGTCGCCAAACAACTCCTCTAAATACAGGTAGCCCTCGGCGCCTAAGCGTCGATTACAGGTCACTAGAACCACGCCCTCGGTGGCAAAATGACCACCGTCGTACAGCTCATTTGCCCCGGTACCAGACACCTGACCACCACCGTGAGCCCAAACCATAACCGGAAGATCACGCGCTCCCGGGTCTGGAGTCCAGATGTTGAGGTTCAAACAGTCTTCACCCTCTGTTAGAGCGTCAAAGCCAAGGCCTCCCGTCTGCGGACAAATCTGGCCGTAACGGGTTGCTTGCAGCACGTCGGCCCAAGGTGCACGCCGCACCGGTGCCATCCACCGTCGCTCGCCAAAGGGTGGTTGCGCATAGGGAATGCCCAAAAATTTATGCACACCATCCACAATGTGGCCCTGCAGCTTGCCTGCAGGCGCACTGACAATCGGTGACAACTGAGGCTGCGTGCCACTGCAACCACTGCTAAGTAATAGCGCGCTGGTCGCGCCACTGAGGACAAATTCTCGGCGATTCATATCAGTTCACTGGCCCTGCCAAAGCAATCTTTGCTGCTTTATACCTAAACTTTAGAAGATGCTTCGGGCGCCCTTGGTGTATTGAGAAAAGTCGCAATAAAGTGCACCAGAATCACTAACATCAGGTCGCCAGAAGTCTCTAGTAGACGACTAAGCCCAACACCACCCAAACCCGTAACAACACAGTGGCTGAATTTCCACCGCAGGGTGAAATAATGAAGCGCAGCAAACAATGCATTACTCAATAACACCGCAGCAGTCGCACCCGCAGCAGATTCCAACATAGCCGGAAGATAAAGACGAAATGCCATCTCCTCAACAACCGAAATGTAAAACAGATAAGCGATCCATGGCCATTGATAACGTGCATTGTGAAACGACCTGAAGCGTAAATAGCCCAAAAACAGACCAACGATGACCGCCAATGCAAAGACATAAGGCAGCGGACCTTGCACAACCGCCGCCAACGCCGGCGTTAACACAGAGCCGTCAGCAATTAGCGCAAGCACGATCGCAGTCGAACCCATTAGCACACCGTGTCGGCACACGACCTGCAAAAAGGTCGTAACTGCTGTGGTATTGCTGTCGGCTTGTCGCTGTAATCGACCCATATTGCTCGGTTTCCAAAGGCGGTTAGCAGTTAAAGAGACATCGCCCTAGTGTGATAACAGGCCCGATGTTACGGCAGACACAAAACTACGGCGCAAACAACACAGACGCCAATCTATGCGACGGCGGATATTAACCAAGGAACTGCCGGGTAGGAACTCGCGGTTTCGAGCGCTCAGCAACAGTTATCGACTGGAGCACCAGCAACGGCGTGACGCTGTTTACTGCCAAGTCTATGCCGACATGGCGACAACGTTTTGCTACGGCGCATGCGTGCCTCGAAAAAGCCCCAAGGACACCGACAAAATGGTGGTCGTCAACTGCGACGTGGGGAGAACGATCAGGCTCGAGCGGATGCGTACCTCGATTACCTCCCCTGGACGCGCATGCGCGCTAAATCGACGCGCCCACAAGCGTGTTTTTACGCGGCGTTCCAGCACTGTGCAATTGCTTCAGAACCCAACCGTCTCGTGCCGAATAAATAGCGATTGCATGATTTCGTTACGCAACCACTGTGGCGCTCGCGGTGCTGCGCAAACTCGCCAGGTCGCTTGACCCTTCCGCTGCCACACCCTACATTGCCGATGGCGTCGCGCACGCTGCAGGTGTCTTGGCTTGGATCGACGAGGGGTTAAATGAACTCAGCAATTGTATATCGGCTGTTTGCGGCCACGCTGGCCATGTGCGTGAGCGCGCTGGCCCACAGCAACGACGCTGAGTTCACACCGAAGTTCCCGCGCACCATGGCCTGGAGTGCTTACAATCTTGGTACCACCGGCTACAACCAAGCTGTGGGTATTGGCAAAATATTAAAGGACCACTACAACGTAAATCTGCGTGTGTTACCCGGCAAAAACGACGTTTCGCGCTTGCTGCCGCTGCAACGCGGGCGGGTACAGTTTTCCGCCAATGGTGTGGCCACTTATTTTGCGCAAGAAGGCGTGTTTCAATTTGCTGGCAAAACGTGGGGGCCATTAGCCTTACGCCTGGTGCTGGCGTCCCACGGGGACAGTAATCAAGCCTTNGGTGTGGCAAATGATCTTGGCATAGAGAGCTATGCCGATTTGCGTGGCAAACGCGTACCCTTCGTGCGCGGAGCACCCGCATTAAATGTCACTACTGAAGCTTTTTTGGCTTGTGGCGGCCTCACTTGGGATGATGTCGAGCGGGTGGATTTTCCAGGCTATAACGCGATGTGGACCGGCATTGTAAACGGCCAGGTAGACGCGGCTTATGCCACCACTGTGTCTGGGCCTACGCGCAAACTCGAAGCCTCACCGCGCGGTATCTTTTGGCCGCCAGCACCTCACGATGACGCAGGCTGTTGGCAACGCATGGCTACGGTCGTGCCGTTTATGCAAAAACACATTGCCACCCGAGGCGCTGCTATATCTGCAAGCAATCCGCACGAGGGCGCCACATATCCTTACCCAATGCTCATCACCCTTGCTCAGCAAGACGAACAGGTCGTTCACGATCTGACCAAGGCCATTCATATTCACTACGACGAGTACAAGAATGCCGACCCTGGCAGTATCGGTTGGGCNATGCAAAGACAGAACTTCCAGTGGGTGGTGCCGTACCATGACGGTGCTGTGCGCTACTTGAAATCGATCGGCGTATGGAGTGCCGAGGCCGACGCCCACAATACGCGCTTGATCGAGCGCCAAAGCGTGTTGGCAAAAGCATGGCAAGCACATCGCGCGGCCGACCCCGATGACTTTTCTGCCGNNTGGCTGGNGCGTCGCNCAGAAGCTTTAGACGCCGCCGGTTTCGATCCGGTTTGGCGCTAACGCCCGCCCCCTGTAACCGCTGCTAAATGCAAACCGCACCGCACCCTGCCTTGCGTGGTCTTGTGGCCCTGTTGGCCAGCTTGGCGCTGCTACTCGCCATGGACACCCTGCGTATTTTTGGCAATGAACAATGGCTACAGGCTTTAATTGGTATCGAGACCCAGTACTTTTACGCCTTATTAGCTTTGTTGGCGCCGTGGGCCTTTATTACTTACCCCAGCAAGCCCTGGATCGATTGGCCACTGGTCGGCCTGAGTTTGACGATACTATGCGGGTTTTTTGTCACCGCCGAGCAAGCTCTGGATGAGGCTTGGGAGTTTGCGGCGCCAGATCTTGCGGTTTACGGTGCCGTCACCTTATGGATCATTATACTGGAGGCTCTGCGCCGTGCTGCGGGCTGGCCACTGTGCATTATTGCGGGATTGTTCTCGATACTGCCGGTCATTACCGAATATATGCCCGGGCCGCTGAACGGCCTGCCATCTACTTGGGCAGAGACGGCGTCTTACCACTTTCTGTCTATCGAAAGCGTTTTCGGTCTGCCGTTTCGTGCGTTCGCCGAACTGGTCATCGGCTTTGTGGTCTTTGGTGTGGTGCTACAACACACCGGTGGCGGCCAATTCTTCCTCGATCTCGCCTTTGCCCTGCTGGGCAAACAACGCGGTGGCCCGGCTAAAGTCGCCATAGTCTCTAGCGGCTTGATGGGGTCAATGAGCGGTAGTGTCGTAACTAACGTGCTGACCACCGGTCAGCTCACAATTCCGGCCATGCGCAAGTCTGGTATGGCGCCCCATGTTGCCGGCGGGGTCGAGGCCTGCGCCTCTACCGGTGGCGTGTTGCTACCGCCGATTATGGGTTCTACCGCTTTTGTTATGGCGACACTACTGGACATCGCCTACATCGACGTCGCTGCAGCAGCGGCGCTGCCTGCAATTTTGTATTTCGCCAGCTTGTACTTACAGATCGACGCCTATGCCGGTCGCGAAGGCGTAACTGGGCTAGCGCCACAAGACATACCAAACCTACGCCAAACCTTGGCGCAGGGCTGGTTTTACCTGGGTGCTTTTGCGCTGCTGATTTTTCTGCTGATCTTTTTGCAGCGAGAGTCTATAGCACCGTACTACGCCACTGCGGCGTTGTTGGTACTCAACCAGTTTTCCACGGTGCATCGCTTCAATCTAAGTGGCTTAATAGATCTGCTTTACGCGGTGGGAAAATTACTGATTGAGCTAGTAGTTGTTCTCGCTGGTGTCGGTTTGATCGTCGGCTCGCTGTCGCTAACGGGCTTAAGTGGCACCCTGGTAAACGACTTGCTGAGTCTAGCCGGGGACGACATCGGCTTGCTGTTGTTCATGGGCGCCGCCACTAGTTTTGTTCTGGGTATCGGCATGACTGTTACCGCCGCCTACATCTTTCTGGCGGTCGTGCTTGCCCCAGCTTTGGTGAGCCAAAATTTAGACCCTTTGAGTGTGCACTTGTTCATACTGTACTGGGCGATGCTGTCCTATATCACGCCACCGGTGGCACTGGGAGCCTACGCGGCCGCCTCGATTGCCCAGTCCAACCCGCTCAAAACTGGTTTCGCCGCTATGCGTTTAGGCAGCGTAATCTATGTGATTCCATTCATATTTGTGCTGGATGTGGCGTTTATTCTGCAGGGGCCTTGGCACCAATCGCTGCAAGCCTTCAGCGAGGCCATCTTTGGTGCCTGGCTCATTTGTGCAGGGCTGCAGGGCTACTTGGCGGGGCTNGGGGTTTTGCATTCAGCAATCAGCCGCTGGTTGANCGGTCTTGGTGGCTNGGCAATTGCATTACNGCAGCTAAATTGGGTAGTCGCCAGTCCACCCTCTAACTTGACCACCTTAGTTGCTGGTGCAGTGTTGGCCGGGTTAGCCCTGGTCGCGCATCGCCTGACCGCATCAACTGATACTGCGGCCTCTTAACCCTAGGCTCTGGATGAAACTGTTCATCGGCAACGACGGCGCGCCTTTGTTTACGTCGAAACGCGTATTCATTAATTTTTTAGTTTTGGTGTTGTGTGCGCAATTTGCGTTTTCGGTCTTAGCAATGAAAGGCGCTCTGCTGCCGCAAATGCTCGAGTTGTGGCAGATTTCGAAAACTCAGTTCGGTGTGCTGATGTCNATATACGGCATCGTACACAATGTGTTCTATCTGGCACTGGCTTGGGCGCAAGATCGTTTTTCGCCCCGTATTTTAATTCCGGTCAACATGGTGCTCGGCGGTGTAACCACCTTCTTCCTTGGACAAACGGACGACTTTGTCACTCTTTGTGTTCTATTCGTCATGTTGTCATTGTGGTGTGAGGGCGCGTTCTGGCCAGCGGTTTTATCCAGCGTACGCAAGTCCACCTCTGACAGTAACCAAGGCAAAATCTTTGGCCTACTAGAGGGCGGCCGCGGCGCTATAGAACTGTTACAAAACGCCCTTACTATCGGCCTCTACGCCTATCTGGGTTACAGCTTACTGGGCCTGGAAATCGCATTCATGGTGAACGCGGTGATTATGGTCGCCCTTGGCGTGATCACCTGGTTCATATTGCCCAACGAGACGTTGCTGAAGTCTGGCAACAATACCGAGGCTGCTAATCGCGAAGTGCTAGCCGGCATGTCCGTGACCTTACGATTGCCTGAGGTTTGGCTGGCAGGCGTTGCCGGCTTCGGCGTTTACTTGGCGTATACTTCCATGCCCTATTTCCTTACGTACCTTCAAGACTTACACGCACTGCCGGTGTTGGCGATCTCCATTTTCGGCATTGTCTCCACGTCTGGCGGTCGCATTGGCGTTGCCCTGCCATCTGGCTTTATCGCCGACCGCTTTCTCGGTGGCGCCAGCGGTGGTCTAAAAGTCGGCCTATTTGGTGTAGCGGGGCTCGCCGCAATCACCGTATTGCTAACGCTCAACAACGGCAGTGCTTGGCTCGCCATGCTCTTGATGATGCTGTTGTCGGTGTTGTTCTTCTTTATGCGCGCGCTTTACTTTGCGCCTTTCGGCGAGATGGGTTTACCGCCCCGCTTCTCCGGCTCGGTCATTGCCGTAGCCGCATTTCTAATTTACTTACCCTCGTCTTTCGCCTACTTGTTGTGGGGCTTCATTTTAGACTCGTTGCCGGGGGCAACAGGGTATGCACTGATGTTCGCCATCCTGGGCGTATTCGCGCTCGTTGGGGGATGGGTTGCTCAGCGCCTACACACTCGCATTAACAATGGTGCCGCCGCACGCATCAGTAACAGTATCCAGGCTATGGATGCACAGTTGGGACTTGGTGGCGAGGAGAAAACGCTGAGCGACCTGGTAAATGCTAAGGGGCGTTAGCGACGTTAGCCAGATCGCTCAGCGAAAACCGAAGGCGCTTACGTGGTTAAGTTAAACTTGCCCTGCATCACGAAAGAGTGCCCTGGGAAGGTGCAGTAAAACGTGTAGTCGGCCCCCACCGCCATTTGCGCAACAGAGAACTCGACGCTCGTGGATTCACCACCGCCGATGATGGCAGTTGCAGCAATCACTCGGTCATCGCCTGCTTTAATGTAGCCGCTTGCCGCACCGGCACTCATACCGTCGGCTGCAACGCCTTGGACATCGGCAGTTTTTGATAGCACCCAGTTGTGGCCCATGATGTTAGCGTTCAGATTGCCCTTGTGATTGAGCGTGACTTTGACGGTCTCACAGGATGCCGACACCGACATCTCAGCAACATCAAACTTCAGCATGTCACCAGTGCCGATGCTAAATTCGCAGTCGGCTGCAAATACCGGCTGCCCTGCAGCAGCGGCGAAACAGAGCGCTAAAACTTTTGCAAACTTGTTCATTACTTTCCTTTTTCTTGGACAGTGGATTAACCGATCGCTTCGCCGAGTGGGATCTTCAGCCTCACCGATCGATGATTTCGCCGAATCCCTGCGCGGCTTTGCAATGATAGGGACGCCGCGCAGAAACCCCAGCGTCCACTGTTCGGGTTGAGCGAGAAGTCGAATGTAGGTCTAAGTTTTAGGAGCTTTGTCTAAGTGTGGCCAGCGACGCTTAAGGAGCAAATTGCCACGTCTCGACAACGTCAATGTCTTCCCTTGCCAAACGCAAGGTGAAGTAATCTCCAGCCAGCCAGGCCGCGTAATGATTGACCGCCAAATCAGTTCCAGCGCGACCGCCATTGCCTCCAGCTATGACAAACCGTGCTTGACGCGTGTCGGCCAAATCCACCACCAGCCGGTACGCCGGGCCGTGATAAACACGGCAAGCTATTTCCCCGGGGTCTGTCTGTCCTGGGCCNTTACCCATGTGCATTGCCATAGCCAGAGTGTTGGGGCTNCCGCCAATTTCGTCTGGACCAACATTCATGGTCTGCCAGGCCGNCTGTTTGTGGAGACGATGCGCAAACTGCACCTTATGCAAATCACCCCAACGCCAGTACTGCGAGTCCTCACCTAGCGCGGCTTTAACGTTGGCCACCGTGATACTCACCTCTTCACGCAGGACGCGGCGTAACAATTCGCGGTGCGGCGCCCAGGGCGAGTGCTGCTGAGTGAAAGAAGCGATGTCGAAACGATTGAGACCAGGCGCTGCGCCTGGCAACAGTTTTAACAAATCTTCGTTTAATGCCGCCGCCATGAAACGACCGGGCCAGTATCGATCTAGTAAAGGGTAGTAAACACAGGCTGCCGCTGAATCAACGTCAGCGGTGCAGTCCCATTGTTCGAACAAGCTCACCGCCAATTGCACATTGGCGTCGTCACTGTCGCGTAGCTGCGTAAGTAAGTCGGGCAAGATTTCTTGCGCGCGCAGATCGCTAAGATCCATCTGCATCTGACAAAAGTCATCTACGGTGAATCTTTGCTGCTGGGCAAGCAACTCCCGAATGCGGTCAGCACGAGAGCTATGAATAGGGAAGTTATGAATGTAAAAATCGCCGGTCTCGCCCATGGTGTCGTTGTTGGCCGTGAGCGCGATACCGTCTACCGGATTACGCTCTACCGTGAGTTGTGCTGCCGTGGACAGCGCGAAGCTATGGGCTGGATCCCAAGCTGCAAGTGGTACTGAGCCGGTAACACCCACTCGCGCTGGCGTTGTGGTAGCGATGTAACGCTGCAAATTACTGTTTTTGTCTACGCAGATGATGTTGTTCACCAGCGGGCAGATGTCGTTTTCAAACAGCAATTCGCCAAACTCTTCGGCGCTGCGCGCTGTAGGTAACAGCGCTAACGCTCCGGCAGAGGTCGGCACATTACGCAACGACCAATACAAGCTGGTTTGGTATTCCGCCGGTGTACCTTCTAGCATGCCCAATTGCTGCATCAGCGGCTCCAATAGGACGCCATGATCGGTGGTTTGAATCTCTACCTGTTTAACCTCTCCGCCCTTGGTAGCCACACGTTCTGTGCGCTTGTCGATGGCGTGCCATTGGTCTACCCCACGATATTGCTCACCATTAACCTGCTCGACAAATAAGTCGTAACAATCGATGAAACCCGTAGTCAGCCCCCAAGCAAGATCATTGTTAAAGCCCATCATGAAGTACGGCACCCCAGGGAAAGCAGCACCAAAGGCATCCCAATCCCCAGCGTGCAGATGCACGTAGAAGAACGTGTTCGGAACGCTATGCGGTTGATGGGGATCCGTTGCCAATAACGGAAACCCAGAGGCTGAGCGCTCGGCAGTAACCGCCCAGTTATTACTGCCAGAAAAATTCGGCACGCTTACTTCCGGGTAAGCAAGCTCAACAATCTTCGGCTCTAGGTTTTGCAGCGGTGCACGCAGCAACTCTACCTGCGCACAATCCTGGTCAGACAAGTGCAACACATGATCGCGAAAATACTCAACACCGTGGGTGGCCATAAGCCGACCAAGCATCAGCTTTTCGGTCCAGCTCTTGTGCTGAAACCATGAGGTAAAGCGGTAACGCGCAGCAATATCGTTCATGGTGAATTCGCGCGGCTGCGCGCCAGCGTGCAGGAACTCTGGCGGCACCTCGTGGAGCGACCGCACATAGGCGTTCAACCCGTCCAGATACGCACTGGCGATCCAATCTCCTGAGCTCAAAGGTCTGGGAGTTTGACGACCATCAACGTTAAATGCTTTGTGCATGGCGTCTTGGGTAATGAAGCGCTCTCCCAACAGCGCCGCAGCCTCACCGTTGGCGTACGCACAGCTCAGGTGAATTTGCCAAAGTCGCTCGTAACCCGCAGCGTAGCCCATACCCCGATAGGCGTCGGCTACGGTTTGCGCCCACACGTGAGCCACACCGAAGCGGTCCCAACTGATCTCGAGCGGAGCTTGCGCACCAGGAATCTTTCGCTGCAAAACTCACTCCCTAACGTGTTATATCCGTCGAATACTGCTGCAATCTGATACTGCGTAACTGCGGATCCGCGGCGATCTCTTGTTCCGTAAACGGCAAGTCGATCCACTCGCCCGCGGCATACAGCTCGGTAAGGTCCTTGTAGTGGGGTGAGTCGGGTTCTGGCGACTGGCTGTAAGTCAGCATGCCTTTTGCGTCCAGCGCACCGTCTTCATCCCAACCAATGGTTTGGATGTAACTGTTGCCATGAAAGATCCGTGCATAGCCCTTGTCGCTCTGTAAATTAGTGCGGATCATGCTGAACATACCGGCCCAGCCCTCGCCGCCCGGAATGGGAATTTTCTGTTCGTTACGCTGCGCATATTGGATCTCGCCTAACGGCGCATCGAGGGGGATATTGGCTTCGTCCAAGCGTTTTGCGGCACTTAGCAGCGCTTGCCGAAGTTGCTCTCGAACGTCAGTGTCTACAATGTTTANGCCCGCGGGCGTCGCCACTGCATTTTCCGCATCAAAGTCTTCGGCAAATANGTTCTTAATGTTGCGTGCATTGCGCCAAAATTCGCGCCATACGTGACCGCCTGTTGCAGCAACATTCATCGTGCGATCCCAGCCCTGCAGTGCTGCGCAAACTCGCTGCAGCTGTGCATCGTTCGCACACAAACTAAGTACGTCGTCCAACAGCAGCTCAGCGCCAAAATTGCGCTGGTTATAGAGCATATTGCGCAGGTCTTGCGATGTGAGTTTTNCTTTACTGGTCTGCAGCTCTGCCAGTTGTGATAGTCCGGCGCGAGTTCGCAAACTGCGCGCGGTGCGCTCCGAACCAATTACCGGCGCGTAGCCTTCGAGCGGCGCCTGCGGGTTAGTCAACCAGTAACTGTCATTCGAATTGCTAACGTAATCGCTGCGGGTGAGGCGAGGCATCCGCTGCGGGGGCAACGCGCCGGGAACTTTGCTTGCTGGATCGTCGTACCATTCGCAACTGGAATCGTCGCCGCGCAACAAAATCAGGTAACTCATGCTGTCAGGCAAGTCGATTTGGCAGCGCTCAAGCAGTTCCTGGTCGATATTTGGCGTACCGCTGATGTCGGCGTAGAACGCGTTGCCTTGTCGATCCGCCGCCACCGTGTTGGTCCAATACACACCCTGCTGACTGATAGCCGCCTCGACATCCGCGGTCGACGTTGCCTTTGCCAAGGCGTCGTATGTGGCGGCTGTGAGATAGTTGTCGATCACCGCGTCGCGAATTGCAAACGCCGATTGCTCATTCCATGGCAATGCCTGCGATTCCACCACTGGGCCATAGTGGGTGAAATAAACCGTGTATTGCTGCGGACTGATGGCGCCATCTGGACCAGGCTGCATAACACTGACTGAGCGCTTTTGCATTGCTCGGTATTCACCGTCGTAGCGGTACTCGAACGGGTTCTGCGGATTCAACGCAAGTTGGTACAGGGTGAAGCGTTTTGCTGTCGACACCGTATGTGTCCAGGCAATGTCTTTATTAAAGCCTATGGCAACGCGATTAGTCGTGAGCAAACTCGCTCCCATGACATCCAGTTCGCCGGGCAGCGTGAGATGGATCATGTGAAAGCGCGANGCTCCNTGCCATGGATAGTGCGGATTGCCGAGCAAGATGCCACGGCCGCTCGCGCTCAAATCACGCCCGATCGCAATAGCATTGCTGCCCATACCGACTGGTAACGTCCACTGCGCTTGAGCGAGATCGGTTGGTTGAGGTTCGGGCGAGGCGTCAGCTATCTGCTTTTGAAAACGCCCCAGCCCGTAACGAATACCAACGCCAATGGCTAGCCGCACCAGATCTGTTTCGGTGATCGGCCGCACCCACTCCGCACCAGCACAGCTTGCTGGCATAGCGTCTTTATGATCTTGCAAAAAACGATTATATCCAGCCGCGTAGCCAGCATTAATTTGCTTTGCGCGGGCGCTCTGTTGCTGGTTGTACGCGCTGAGTTTGGTGTCAGTTAAAATCGCCTTGTGAAAAACATCGCTTTGCAGGTTGCCACCGTCAGCACCAAAGTGCGCCGACAAGTTGCCGTTGACCATTTGCACATCCTTGGCAATAACGCACACTGCGTCTGTAGCCGTGGCGTAGGCGAAACCAAAACCGAGGCTACCCCAGTCGTCGGCTTTAACATGAGGAATGCCGTAACTCGTCCATCGCAACTGCACATCGTATTGATGCTCGACTTGTGGCGACGCCCCACACCCCAGCAGCAGTCCTGTCAGTGCCGCTACGCTCAATCCTCTGAACACTTGTTTGCCTCCCATTCTTTTACCGACCTTTACCCACATTGCTCAGTTGGCTTATGCCACCACACCCTGTTCGGTCATT
>NHET02000082.1 GCA_002170355.2 Gammaproteobacteria bacterium TMED92 | reverse complement strand
TATGATATCGCCTGTTCGGATGGTGGCCGAGTTGACCCTACCACCCATCGCTGCCCCGACAATGGTGCTAAGGTGGATATTGACACCTGCGCCATCAGCCAAGGTCTGGGCGCAGGCGAGCTTAAGGCCGCGTGGACTGATCCAGACTTTAATCCAGAGCACCGCGCCTTTTACTATGTGCGAGCGTTGGAAAATCCAACCTGCAGGTGGTCTACTTGGGACGCTGTGCGTGCCGGGGTAGCTCCGCGTCCGGACTTGAAAACGACAATTCAAGAGCGTGTATGGTCGTCACCGATATGGTACGCGCCAAAAAGCTGAACAATCTGAACAGACGGCACAAAAGGGGCGAGAATCGCCCCTTTTTTCATGGTTGGCTAGGTTGCACAAAGGAGTGGCAGTGACAAACCAAATAAGACCCGAATACCCGCGGCCTCTTTTGCAACGCTCACACTGGCTGAACTTAAATGGACTTTGGAATTTTGGCGCTGACTCAGACAACGTCGGATTGAATCAGCAATGGTGGCGACGCGACTCTTGGCCAGACGTCATCACCGTACCGTTCTGTCCCAACAGCCCTGCGTCCGGGGTTGTCATCGATCCTGCCACCACCTGCGTTTGGTATCACCGGTCGTTTGAACTACCCGAATGGGACAGCGAAGATGTGGCGCTGAACATCGGTGCCTGTGATTACCGCACGCAAATCTATATCAACGGTCAACAGGTGGGCCAGCACGAGGGCGGTTATACGCCCATACACCTGGCCATTGGCGATTACCTCAAACCTGGCCAAAATCAAATTGCGCTACGCGTCACCGACTCTGACTCTTGGCAACAACCGCGCGGTAAACAAGCCGGCACTACACGCTGGCCAATAGACTATGACGGGGTGATTGGGATCTGGCAGAGCGTGTGGCTGGAACCCATCAACCGCGTGCACATAACCCACATTGGCAGTCACTACGACCGCGCCGAGCAACAACTGCACCTAGTGTGCACGCTCGCTCAAACGTTCACCGGACAATGCACCGCCGCCTTGCGCTCTGACTCAGAGCAAGTTGCCTGCGCCGAAGTCAACAGCCAAGGGCGCAGCGAAGTACGCCTGCAGCTCGCCGTCGCCGAGCCGCAACTGTGGTCACCGGACCGGCCCTTTTTGTATGACCTTGCATTAAGCCTTGTCGATGCAGCAGGAGAGAACCTAGACCAAGTAGCAAGTTACACCGGTTTGCGCGAAATAACCGTCCGCAATGGCAAGCAATGCCTAAATGGGGAGCCGATCTTCTTACGCGGCATTCTCGACCAAGGTTACTTTCCTACGGGGTGGTACACCGCCGAAGACGATCAAGCGCTGCGCCGCGACGTCGAATTGACTAAAGCCATGGGCTTCAACTTCGCGCGCAAGCATCAGAAAGCAGAGGATCCACGGTATTTGTATTGGGCCGATAAGTTGGGGCTGCTGATCTGGGCAGAGATGCCCTCCGGCAGAATTTTTTCTAGTGAATTGGTGACTTCTCTCAGCGCCCAGTGGCTGGACTTAGTGCGTCGAGATCGAGGGCATCCTAGCGTAATTGGTTGGGTACCCTTCAACGAATCTTGGGGTGTTTGGCACGTGCAGCAACGCCCAGAACAACGGGCCTTTGTTGATGGCCTAGTAAACCTCACGAAAACTCTGGACACCTCCCGCCCAGTGATCGGCAATGATGGCTGGGAATACAGTAGCGGCGACCTATGGACGCTGCACCTTTACCATGAACCCGAGCGCAGCTTAGATGAGCGACTTGCAGGCTTAGAGGCCAATCCCAGCCAACCAGTCACCGAGGGCCAAAGGCCCAGAAACGGCGCCTTACAGGGCAGCGATCCTAGTAATCTGCCGATGCTGCTCACAGAATGCGGTGGCATTGGTTACCAGGGTAACAAAACCCAGGCCGATGCTTTTGCCTACGGCGACCTGCCCACTAGCGTTGAGGCACTGGAGCAAGAAATTCGCACTGTCATGGCAAGCATTACCAGCAGTCGAAAACTGCAGGGTTTTGTATGGACACAGTTCACGGATGTTCAGCAAGAAATCAACGGACTGCTGTACTTTGACCGCACACCAAAATTGCCGATTACAACGCTGAGAGCAATTTTTGGACCTGCCTAGTCCCTGCCGCTTGTCGATCCTACAGCTGAGGCACAGAGAACCTCTGCAGCGATCAGTGACCGCATTGGCAATCGGCTGATAGCGAGATCAAATGAATAGGGGCGCCAACAGGTAGGCGACGAAGACGCCTAGGGCAACGAAGCTTGCGCGGTCGATATAGGTTCGGAGGACTGTCATGGCGNTACCCTACTGCCACACCTGAGCAATGAAAAAGATCAAATGGCACTATCGTTATGCACGCTGCGCCAAACACTCATACTCTTTTGCGTAGACCTGATAACAGCGCTTACTCATTGCTATCACAACCAGAGCACTAGCCCCAAGGCTAGCGGCGCAACCAACAGCCATAATCCCCCGCCCAAAACTAAACTGCGCCAGGACACTTGGCTGAGCGTGTTGCGATCAATCTCCAACCCGATCATGCCAAGAGCNATCACTAGCAGTGTTTTACTGAGAACACCAATAGTTACAAGGACTTGATCCGCNAGGGGCAACACGGACCCTAGTGCTGCGGCGAGAATAAACAACAAGATAAAACCTGGCACNCGAAGACGCGCCTCGCCGGATCGATACAGCAAACTAACCACAAACGCCAACGGGATAAGCCACAAGGTTCGGCCCAGTTTTNCCGNGGTCGCAACTACGGCTGCTTCATCGCCGTAAATGGCTGCCGTTGCCACCACGGAACTGGTGTCATGGATCGCCAATGCCACCCACGCACCAAAGTCTTGCTGGCTCAACTCCAATGCGTGACCAATATATGGAAAGGTCAAAAGCGCAACGGCATTCAGTAGAAACACCAGCGCCATTGCCACGCCAACGTTGTGGGGTTTCGCCTGGATCAGCGGCGCCAAGGTCGCAATTGCAGTGCCGCCGCAAATAGCTGTTCCGCTACTCAGCAAAGTGGCTTCGTTGGTCTCGCTGGCCAACAGTTTCGCAAGCAAGAATCCGAGCGCTAACGTNCCCAAGACGAATACTGCGACCACCAAGCCATAGTCCGCTGACACCTGCATCATGCGGTCAAATCCTAGTGTTAATCCGAGCAGTACGATGGCGCTCTGAAGGCTCAGTTTGCCCAACTTAGCGACNCTCTGTAACGGGTTTACGCCGGTAGATAGGCGCGTTGCGAGGCCCAGTAACAAGGCATACGCTGGGTTCAAGGTGTAGACGCCAACAGCAACTGCCGCGCTTGTGCCCACCCAGGCCAAACCCTGTTGTCTATCTATCGGCATTAGCCCTTCCCTGGTTCAACAAGTTCGCCGTTGCAGTATTCACGCCCCAAAACTGTGGCCTGCCGACGCTCCTCAGACAAGTGCAGCGAGTCTGCATACTTTGGCGCCGTCATGAATCGCGCAAACCAATCCGCGATTAGTGCGTCGTTGTCGAGCAGCGTGAGTAATTGTTGTTTCGCGTGCGTAATAAACAGTGGATCTATTTCCGTGCTACCCATCGCTGCGGTCANACGCGGGTCTCGATAATGTTGATCCAAACCTTGGGCAAAAAGCTCCGCCGCTAAGTCCGCTAACATATCCGACAGTTGCGGCGAGCGAAACCCTAAAGAAAATGTCATGCAGCTATCCACTGCGATACCCCAATGCGCAATGCCAGGTGGTAGGTACAACATATCACCCGGACCTAGCAACCATTCTTGTGACGCCGCAAATCCGTCAATAATTTGCAGTTCGGTACCGCNCAGCAACGGCGTATTTGCATCGCAGAACTCACCGATTTGCCAGCGCCTATGACCAGACNCCTGTATCAAAAAGACATCGTATTGATCAAAATGNGGCCCNACGCTACCACCAGGGACCGCATAGCTGGCCATGATGTCNTCAGTACGCCAGCGCGGTAAGAAGTCAAAGTAGTCGTACAACTGCGCAACTTGCGGACACCATAAATCTAACGCCTGCACCAATAACGTCCAATTATGTTCGGGTAGCTGCGCGAAGTCCTGGTCATAGAACGGGCCAAAGCGCACCGACCATGGAACACTGGCATCCCCCGAACTAACAATCCGCGANTCGACATGATCGTCNAGCGCTAAACCGGCCAATTCTTCGGCCACCAAAGGCGGCTGGTAATTCGCCAGCGCGTTACGCACCAGCAGCGGCTTACGCTGCCAGTACTCGGCCAGAAATTGATCTGCACTTAAATCTCCCAACACCCGCATCGTTTTTTTGCCCTGGCTTTAATGCTTAACTTAATGTATTCGCGATAGGTAGCGTTCGCCAAGTTGCAAATAGGGTGACAAGCCAAACTTGACGTGGCGCTCGTATCAGGACAAATTCTTANGTAGCAAGAACACGGTCAACTAACTTGGGGAGTTAATATGGACTACGATCTGATCATTTCCGGCGGCACCGTTATTGATGGCACAGGTGCGGCTGCAATTCGGGCCGATGTGGCGATCAACAACGGACGCATAGCGCGCATCGGTGACTTAGGCGNCGCCAAAGCAGCGGAAACCATCGACGCCACCGGCAAGGTTGTCACGCCGGGCTTTGTTGATCTGCACACCCATTTGGATGCACAAATTGGTTGGGACCCGCTGATGAGTTCCAGTTCATATCATGGTGTTACCACAGCGTTGATCGGCAATTGTGGCGTTACTTTTGCGCCCTGTAGCCCAGACAATCGAGAATACTTGGCTAAGCTCATGGAGTCTGTTGAGGACATCGCCGCCGAGGCCATCATGGACGGCTTACCCTGGGACTGGAACAGCTACGGCGAATACCTGGACTCGGTACAATCCCTACAGCCAGCCCTCAACATAGTCGGCTTAGCTGGCCACTCTGCCATTCGCTATGAAGCTATGGGCGACCGCAGCATGGACGAAGGCGCACAAGCTTCCGACAAAGAACTCGCGCACATTGCAAAAATGGTGCAACAGTCGGTGGAAGAAGGCGCCGTAGGGTTTTCCACATCACGGTTTTTAATGCATACCGTACCAGACGGGCGCTGCACCCCAGGCACATGGGCTGACCTTAGAGAGACTAAGGCCATTCAAGAGGCCGTCATTGCCGGCGGTGGCATTGGCGCGGTATTCCAATCCGCTAACGACATGCAAACTCGCTACCAAACTGAACTACAGATGTTCCGCGACGGCACCGAACTGGGCTGCCAAATACTCTTCTCGGGCGGCACTGGCGCCGAGGGCGACGGCGGTGTCGCGCGCTGGGCGGAATTCTTCGAAGAGCAGAATGAAGGCGGCAAACGCCTAGCAAGTATCTGTCATACGCGCCCATCTGGCGCTTTCTTCGGTCTTGCACAGTTGTCGCCGTTTACCCGTAGTTCGCAAGCCTGGAAAGACTTGATGGCACTACCCAGCATTGAAGATCGGGTCAGTGCTCTGCGCAACGAAAAAACTCGCGCCACCTTAATCAGCGAAGGCATTGCCGCCGGCGATATGAAAAATCTCGCGCATATGCTGCATCCGTTCGGCCTTGACGCCACGCCAAATTTGGACTTCGACCGCAGACAGAGTCTGTTACAACTGGCCGAAGCCGAGGGCAAAGATCCAGTAGAGGTCTATGTTGAGCGGTTGTTGGCTTCAGAGGGCCGCGAGTTCTTTAACTTCTGGATGTTTGGCGGCAATCTCGATAATCAGTGGAAGTATATGCAGCTACCCCATGTCGTCCCCATGTTGGGTGACGCTGGTGCGCACGTGGGCTTCTTTACCGACACAGACTCACCAACAGTGTTACTCAGNGAGCTGACTAGAAGACAAGGCGTGTATACCTTACCCGAAGCCATTCACCGCATAACTGGCAAGTCGGCCGAAATCATTGGCCTGAAGGAACGCGGCGAATTGCGCGAGGGCTGGCATGCAGACATTAACGTCATTGATTATGACAACCTGTCAACTTGCCACCCAGAGTACGTCAACGACTTTCCACACGGCGGCGGTCGCTTCGTAGTCAAGGGTCAAGGTTATGACGCCACCATTGTGGCCGGAAAAGTAATCATCAGGAACGGCGAACACACAGGTCATCGGCCCGGAAAAGTTATCCGCGAGTTTGTTCGCGGTTAGCTTGGTGTTGGCTCTCGGCGTGCGTTTGGCAACATACCCAGCACTGCGTCAGCCATTGGACTGAACANGC
The DNA here is from genome assembly GCA_002170355.2 of Gammaproteobacteria bacterium TMED92. GTDB lineage: Bacteria > Pseudomonadota > Gammaproteobacteria > Pseudomonadales > Azotimanducaceae > UBA4421. The sequence continues at coordinate 5,563 of NHET02000082.1, read as the reverse complement.
GGCGGCGCATAACAGTAAACCGTTATGCGGCCGCTCGGTTTCACAGCTGACGTCGTTGTCTGATGCAGANTTGCATCCGCGCGAAGCCCTTGGGNTTCTACACCGGCGTTGCCTAGCTGCCGCTGTTGCACCGTTGTCAGCGCAGCTCTAACCCCTCTAGAGTGCCGTCTTCACGCCAGTCCTCAATGACCTTGAAAAACTTAACAGGACCGGCACCGTAAGAGCCATTCTGCACGCTCTTCGGATTCGGCTTACCCTCATTGTTGTAATAACCNGGCGTGCATTCCGCCTGAAAACTTTCGCTGAGCCGAGACATTTTAATAATCTCTTGCACCCATTCCTGTTCGGCTTGCGCCGTTACTTCCACAACGTTGGCGTTGGACTGGCGCACCTGGCTAATAATGTAAGCAATGTGTTTAGCCTGCTCGTTCATAGCGTGAGGAAAGCTCACCGTGAAACCAGATTGAGCCTGCGAAATAATGAAGCAATTCGGGAAACCAGCCGTCTGCATACCATGCAATGTCGCAATGCCATCCGCCCACTTATCTTTCAGGCTTTGACCGTTGCGACCAATCAGATCGTAACCGGAGCGGCGCGTGTAATCGGTGCCGACCTCGAAGCCGGTGGCGAAGATTACACAGTCCAACTCAAATTCTTCACCGTTAGCAACGAGTCCCTTTTCGGTGAAGCGCTCGACACCCCGACCCTCGGTATCAATCAAATGCACGCCGGGCAAATTGAAGCTTGGTAAATACTCGTCGTTGAAACACGGGCGTTTACAAAATTGCCGATAGTAAGGCTTTAGCGACTCCGCCGTGTCTTTGTCGTTAACTAACTCCTCGGCACGGGCGCGAATTTGCTCCATCTTCTGAAAGTCTGCTAATTCCATTTTCTCAGCGATTTCGGCGGGAGAAAGCCGACCCATACCCTTAAAGTTGACCATGGATGCAAGGTTGCGAATGATCTCCGTCCAGCCATCGTTGACTAANTCTTCGTCTGCAAAGCCACCCGACACCAACGTCATAAAGTTGTCCATGCGCGCTTGCTGCCAGCCAGGTTGAAGACCTGCTGCCCATTCGGCATCCGTGGGCCGATTCGCACGTACGTCCACAGAACTTGGGGTGCGCTGGAATACGAACAACTCATCAGCACCCCTGGCCAANTGCGGTACGCACTGAATCGCTGTCGCACCGGTACCAATAATCCCCACGCGCTTGCCCTTTAAGCCCGTTAGGTTGCCTTCGGGGGTACCCCCTGTATAAGCATAATCCCAGCGACTGGTGTGAAACGTATGGCCTTTATAATCACTGATTCCAGCGATGCCCGGCAGCTTTGGTCTATTCAGTGGGCCGTTCGCCATGCACACGTACTGGGCGCGCATTTGGTCACCGCGATTGGTGAAGACAGTCCAACGCTGATTGTCTTCGTTCCATTGCATGCCCTCGACCTCAGTCTGAAAACACGCGTATTCGTATAAGTTGAACTTTTCGCCGATCGCGCGACTGTGGGCTAAAATTTCCGGCGCATGGGTGTACTTCTCTTTCGGTACAAAATTCAGCTCTTCGCACAACGGCAGATAAACGTAGGATTCGACATCGCAAGCAGCNCCTGGGTAGCGGTTCCAATACCAAGTGCCACCGAAATCTCCGCCCTTTTCGACGATCCGTACCCGTTTTACGCCGGCCTCGGTTAGCCGCGCACCAGTGAGCAAACCCCCAAAGCCACCGCCGACAACAATACAGTCGACCTCGTCGTAAAGAGGCTCGCGACTAAACCCTGGATCGACATAGGGATCATCTATGTAATGCGAAAAGTCACCTGTGACTTCTTGATACTGTTCGTTACCGTCTGCGCGCAACCGCTTATCGCGCTCTTGGCGATACTTGTCTCGCAAAGCATTAGGATCGAAGCCGAGATCCTGTGATGGTGATGCCTGTTGTGCTGTCATAAAGTCCTCCCGTAACGCCATTGATCGGATTGCGCGGAACCGCAAAATCCCCTCGATAAAGCGAAGATTTTAGCACTTTCAAACCCCAGGTTAATGGGGGCCGGTCTGATTAAAGGGATCAGTCCAACGCGCAGCAAACACGCGTGCACCGTTGACGAAATACACCGCGTCGCCCACCAACNNACCGCGACTGAGGGAGTCAGGATACTCTCCCGACGCCAGCCCTTGCACGCTGAGGAAGCCCATATCGACAAGCGACGCTGCGCCCGCTTGCTCTTTGTTGCGAATCTCGACTAACTGCAGACGCTCAACCCAACCACCATCATCCGCAACCGAGTATCCTGACAGCGGCAGGGAGAACCGGTCTGCAGTGTTTTGCTCTAAATAGCTGAACGCATGGCGATCAAACTCCGCAGCACTGTAAGACCAGCCTAAATCGGTGCCGAGCGTAAGCACCCCTCGACTGACTGGCGTGTCGAAATTGCTGATATCGAATAATTCCAATTTAACGTCGTTGTCTTGTGATTGGCCGACACCAAGCAACAAATCATCTGTGACCGGGTGCAGGAAATTACTGAAGCCTGTGACCTCAAGGGCGCCAACAATACGGGGATCAGCTGGGTCGCTGAGGTCGAGGGTATACAACGGGTCAGTACGTTCAAAGGTCACCAGATACGCTCGGTCGCCGACGAAGCGCACGCCATATAAGTCTTCGTTAGGTTTGCCGATTTCTTCTGGACGCGTGCTGTTTGGCAGACGACCAACAATATTTAGTTGCGGTTCGCTCGCGTCTGCCTGAAGCACAAAAACTTGATGATCTAACAGATCGGCAGCATCGCCGGTGTATTGAGTCGTGACTAAGCGCAAGCTCTCACCTAACGCGCTAATGCGGAAGTCATTCTGGCCACCCAAAAACAAGCCGCCGTCTACCCGCCCGGAACCCGCATATGGCAGCGATTGCTGTAACTCGAAACGGTGCACATAAGTACGGTAGCGTTCAGTGCTTTGATCGAAATCAACCTGAGTCAAAAACAACCCATCCGCAGCAAAGTACGCGCCGTCAGAGTACTCCAGATAACATAAAGCATCTATTACAGAACCACTTACTGGATCTATGGTTACCACCGTCGTTACTGTTGGATAACCAAGTTGATCTGGGGCAAGAGGATGATCCTCGTCAATGGAGAAACACGATGCGGCTGAGAAAGCCGTTACTTCAGCGCCATCTACCGTTACGTTTGGCAGCACGTCTTGCCACTCCAACTGCTGCAGCAACTGTTCATTATCGGACTTTTGTTGCTCTGTGGATGGGTAGTACACAAACCCATCAATACTCGGAGAATGCCGCGAAACAACATGCACTCCGGCTGCTGTCTTACGACTGGTAACCAATACACCGTCAATGCTGACCTTGGCCAGCTGGCGTGGATTTGTCGGCTCAGTTAGGTCAAAAAGCTGCACCCCGGTGGACTCTCCCACCCATGTCGACAACGCCCTGTCGCCAAACGCGCCCGACCAACGCGATGCTGTAAGCGCAAGTAACCGGTCTTGCTGGTGGTACAGACCCTCTACACTAAATCCGTCTGCTAACGGAATCTCAGACACACTGCTGATTGCAGCGTCCACTGGCGAGGTGCGCAAAATTCTAATCGCTCGATCCCTCGTCGTGGCAGCGGGGGGCANAATGAGATCATCGCTGGTCACAGCGGTGCCGGCTTCCATTACAAAGCAACAATCCATGCTACGAGAAGGCGCCACGTACAGGTATTCACCATCGAACTTGACTGCGTCGTGCTCGTCCACCGAGGCTTCCGCGGTATAAGTGACTGAGAAACTATTTGCGCCAGACGCGCTGGCGTCTGCCGTCGCNGCTACTGCTATACCTTGGTCACGCTCCGCTGAGTCCATCGCATTGGCATACGCTGCTCGAAAAGTCGCCAACAGCTGCGACTCGCTTTTACTGTTCGTCAGCAGCGCCGTTGGCGCAGAGCCTTGCGGCGGTTGTGGATTTGTCGGCGTAGACCCAGCGCCACCGCCACCACAGCCGCATACAACCAAAACGCTGAGTAGCCACCTACCATGTCGATTCAACAACGAATTGTTCCTCCCATGTGTGTCGACAAAACTCTATTAGGTGTTGCTCGGATCAACAAGCCGGACTTGGGCTTATCGCCAGCGGCGGCAAAAAATAACCTCCGGACCCACAATATTGAGAGTGCGGGATCTGCAAACGATCGTTTGCAATCCAGATTCGCCAATGCACACCGGGCCTAGCGCGCAACCCGCACCCTAAAATCGCGGCTGCCTTTCTGCTATATCATTCGGACAACACGCCGATTAGAGCGGACCATGACAGCAACAACACAACAACGCGGTGACTTGAGTATCGAGGGACAGCCTGTCTCAGTCGAATTCGTCGCCGTCGAGTCTACGAACACGTCGCGCAATGGCGCGGGCTTTCACCCTTGCCAAGGCTTGTATCACAGCCCAGCCAACAAACCAGTAACCACCGCCTTCATTGCCAGCCATTACAACGTCGACTTTAGCGAACACTATTTAGCACCACTGATGGCAGCACGGGGCTATGGCTTCTTAGGCTGGAACACTCGATTTCGCGGCAACGAAGGTTTCTTCTTGCTCGAACATGCCCTGCTTGATCTCTGCGCTGGCGTGCGCTGGCTGAAGGAGCAGGCGGGGATTCAACAGGTGGTGCTACTCGGCAATTCAGGCGGCGGTTCGCTTATGGCTGCCTACCAGTCGCAGTCTCATGGCGTCACCATGCACCCCACACCTGGTCTGCAACTGCCGCATGCGTTGCGCGATCTGCTCAGTGCAGACTTCTATATTTCGTTATGCGCACATCAGGGCCGCCCGGAGGTGCTCACGGATTGGTTCGATCCAGCCATAATCGACGAAACGGATCCGCTCAGCGTCGATACCGAACTCGACATGTATAACCCAGCCAACGGCCCGGCCTACAGNGCTGAGTTTATTCAGCGCTANCGCCAAGCCCAGGTTGCACGCAACCACCGAATTACCGACTGGTGCCACAGTGAGCTGCGACGGCTCGAACGTCATGGTCATCGAGACCGAGCCTTTAACCTGTACCGAACTTGGGCCGATCTAAGACTACTAGACGGCAGTATTGACCCATCCAAGCGTATTATTGGTCGCTGTTACGCCGGTGACCCGAAGACTGCGAACTACAGCCCACGCGGCATAGGATTAACCAACACCTTGCGTACGTGGCTATCGATGTGGAGTTTGCGTGACTCTTGTTGTCGCGGCGCGGAGCATTTGGCACGCATAACGGAACCTGCTCTGGTCATTCAAAGCGACGCAGATACTGGCGTATTCCCCGGCGATGCGAAAACTATCTTTGAGCAACTGGGATCACAGGATAAGGCTTTGCATATGATCAGCGGCGATCACTATCTACAAGATCCAGGAGATGCTCGAANCTTAGCCGCCGATCTAATCAGTGAATGGTTAGGAAAACGACTATAAGCCCGTCACCGATTGTCCGTTGGCTTTAATACCGTGCTCATTCACCGGCAAATCTGCATGTTCTATACCCGGCTGCAACGTCGCACAAAACTCCAACATGATGCCGTC
>NHET02000074.1 GCA_002170355.2 Gammaproteobacteria bacterium TMED92 | reverse complement strand
CTCTGTCGCAACTCTGATCCATAAAAAATATAGACTCAGTAGTAAGTGAGCGCTTACTTTTCTGCTAGTTCTGGAATTTTATTGGAGAAATCCATTTTTCATTCATTTTTTAGTTCCTTGTCACTAAAACGATTAGTAGAATGCCGCCGCATCAAAAACGGTAATGACATCTAAACCAGGTTCTGCTTCAGCACGAGAGGGCTGAATTTTGCGAGGGAACATCGGATGAAAGATTACAGCCGCCGGTTAGGCCGAACGATCGCGACCCTGAAACAGTACTGGCGCCCGCGCACACGCGTTGGTGTCTTTGCGCTGCTTGTTCCAATTGTTGCCGTTGTTGCGGTCAGCAGTGTCCCTCACACACCGAAACAGCATACCCTCAACTTGGCAAAGCCCTATGCGGGTCAGATGGCCTATGAACAGGAAGTCGCTCAATTGGGCGCGCGGATCAATTCGGCTTTTGGTATTCGCGAAGAGGTAGCACAAGAGTTTTCGCACTGGTTAGTAGAAGCATCGGAGCGTCAGGGTATTTCTTCGGACGTGCTTGCCAGTTTGGTGTTAACCGAAAGTTCGTTTCGTAAGCACGTGCGGTCGCGGGTTGGCGCTGTAGGGCCGGCCCAGGTGCGGCCGGACTATTGGGCAGCTTTTTGCGGCCAAGATCACTTAAACGACCCGGAGCAAAACGTCTACTGCGGCGCGCAAGTGCTCGCATACTTATTGGAGCGTTGTAGTGGCGATTTAACCTGCGCCTTGGGTGCGTATAACGTCGGACCAAATTCCCGCNGAGGTCGCGCAGCCGCGCGATATGTTGCAAAGATAGACTTAAACCTCGAACTTCTTGGTAATCATTCTCTGTAGACGCTGTATCCGTAGCCATGATTACGGCTTAAGCTAGCGCAGCTATACGGCNTCATGTTGGGGGATAAAAAATGACGCGNTTCGGCCTTCTCATGTTCGCAACGGACTACGCCATAGCACCACATACGCTGGCGCAACAAGCCGAGATGTTTGGCTTTGAGTCTCTGTTCCTACCCGAGCACACCCACATTCCGGCCAGTCGGAAGTCGCCNTGNCCTGGCGGCGCCGANCTGCCCAAGGAGTATTGGCATACCTTTGACCCCTTCGTGGCACTCGCCATGGCGGCAACGGTAACGCAAAACCTGAAACTCGGTACCGGCATATCCCTAGTCACTGAGCGTGATCCTATTCTTATGGCAAAGCAGGTCGCGACCTTAGACCATTTGTCGGACGGTCGTCTCGTTCTTGGCATTGGCGCCGGCTGGAATGCCGAGGAAATGGAGAATCACGGTACGCCATTTGCCAAACGGTGGCCGCTGCTGCGTGAGCGGACCTTAGCCATGCGCGAGATATGGCAGGATGAAGAGGCGGAGTTCCATGGGGAATTTGTTAACTTCGACAAGATTTGGAGTTACCCAAAGCCCAAACAAGTTGGCGGCCCGCCAATCCTTATGGGAGCGTCATCAAAATACACCTATGACCGTATTGCCGAATATGCAGATGGCTGGATGCCGATTTACCAGAACCAAGCCCGCCGACAAGCCAGTGGTGGCGTCGATTACGCCGACGGCATTGCCAAAACCAAGCAAGCCTGGGCAACGCACGGGCGCACAGGCCAGCCGCAATTCAGCATATTTGGTGTTGGCCCAGACCGACGAGCGGTGGCCGAGCTGGTTGAGCTTGGCTTTGATCGCATATTGTTCGCACTACCTGCTGCATCGGCGGACGAGGTTCTACCGATGGTCGAAAAGTACGCCGCGATCGCTCACGAGTTTCGAGCGTAGCGGGGTCGCCATATATGCTGGCGTGTCGGCGCGGTTGTGGGGCTTGTTGCATTGCGCCGTCTATTTCCACCCCAATGCCAGGTATGCCCGTGGGCAAACCGGCCGGCGTGCGTTGCCTGCACTTGAGCGAAAATTTCTCATGTGATTTGTTTGGCGACCCGCGCCGACCGTCGGTATGTGCGCAGTTCCNACCCGAACCCGCGGTTTGCGGTGACAGCAGGCAGCACGCGCTGACGTTAATCGCTGCGTTAGAGACGCAGACCTAATCGAGCAGCGCGGCCAATTTGGTCGCGATATCTGATTCATCGAAAAGATGGTGAGCATCCAGACCAGCAGTGCGCGCGCCGGCAACGTTGTCGCCATTGTCGTCAATGAACAGAACGTCTTGTGGTTTCGTATCAATGTACTGGCAGACCGTAGCAAAAGCAGCTGGATGGGGTTTGCGCGCACCTATCTCATGCGACAAGAACAATTTTTCAAAGTGCGCCAGAGTATCGGGGTACTGCTGGTTAAACGCAGCTGCATGCACCGCGTTGGTATTGCTGAACGCATACAATGCATAGCGTTTCGCAAGCTCTGGCAATAACGTGACGACCTGGGCTAAGGGTTCGGTCCAAATAGCGTTCCAACCTGCTTGCCAATCCTCCAACGCCATTGCAACACCAAAGTGCTTGCTCTGCCTGCGGGCGTATTCGGCAAAATCTATGGCGCCGGTCTCGTGCAGTTCGTAGGCTTCGTCCATCACCCAGTTGCGCTTGAAGTGAGCACTATCAACTTTCGCTCGCGCAGCCCAGGTACGGAAAACCTTGGCCACGCTGATGCCGAGCACAACGCCGCCCAGATCGAGCAGAACCGCTTTTGGTCGGTTAGTAACCGGCTTGGCCTTCGCGAACGAGTGTCAGATAGTCGTTGTCCATGGCGCTGTAGTTGGTTTCGCCGCTGCGCATAACAAAGATAGGATCGTCCGTTGCGTTGATGTCGTAACCCTGTTTGCGCAGGTCACCTTTGAGCATTTTGAACGTTCCGGTGACGTCGATATCTGGCTGAATTCGCAGGAATACAGGAACCGCATAGCTGGGCAGTCGCTCTTTTGCGAATTCTGCAAAGCGTTCCAGATCAAGACTCTCTACACCATCTTGCAAGGTAATCGCCGCCATGCCGGCGCGGCCATCGGTCTTTGGAATCTCCACGCCATAGACGTTACAGAACTTAACTTGATCAAATCCATTAATGATCTCGCCAACCTCATTGGTTGATACGTTTTCAGCTTTCCAACGGAACGTATCGCCGACCCGATCGACGAATTGATAGTGGGGGTAGCCCAAGCTAAAGCCCACATCCACAGTGCGCATAAGGTCGCCAGTGTTGAACCACGCGTCGCCGTCGCTAAGTGCATCGCGGACAACTTTTTTCTCGGTGGCCTCGGGGTCGGTATAACCCTCGAAAACTGTGTCTGGGGTNATTTTGCCGAGCAGCAAGCCGGGCTCGCCGTCGGCGACCAGTTGGCAACGGCCGGCTTGATCGCGGACGATTTCGTCGTTGTCGACGTCGTACTGCACCACCGCAACTTCTGCTGAGGTCATGCCAACGGTCATATCTTTATTCATTAGGTTGGCGAAGGAAACATTGCCCTCAGACGCGCCGTAGAATTCGCAAACCCGATTTATGCCGTAGCGTCGCTTAAAGTCCATCCATATATCAGGACGCATACCGTTGCCCATGATGCTGTGCAGAGGGTTATTTGCGTCATCGGACTGAGCGGGGATATTTGTTAAGTAGCGGCACAGCTCACCGATATAGATCATATGACTGCAATTGTATTCGCGTACCTCGCGTAAAAAGTTACTGGCAGAAAATTTTCTGCGTACGAACATGCTGGCGCCAGAAGCAAACGCTGCGCCTGCACCGAGGAGTAAGCCCGTCGCATGGTAGAGCGGCAAGCACAAATAAATGCGGTCGCTGACACTGCATTTCAAACCCGCTTGGGACGACATGTCTGCGGCGATCAAATAGCGTCGATTGGACAATACAGCGGCTTTTGGTAGCCCGGTGGTGCCAGACGTGTAAATGTAAAGGGCGGTCTCACCAATTGTGGTGTCGTTAGTCTGGCTTGGATTGTCCTGGCTTGCATCGGTACTGCTGGCCATAAGATCTTGCGCCCAATTTGGGCATGGTCTGCTGCCATCGTCTGTGACGAAGAAGAAATCTGATCCGGCTTGCAACTGCAGTTGATCTTGCACCGCGTCCAGTTCCGTCATGCATTCCTCGCCGACAATGCACTTAGATGAACCGGTAACGTTAATGCAGTGTACTAACGAGTTGCCGCTGAGATTGGAGTTGAGCAACCCGCTCACCGCCCCAAGTTTGTTCAAGCCCACCAGCAGCGCAAGATACTCGATGCGGTTTTCCATCATGATGCTGACCACATCGCCGCGTTTCACACCTTGCTCCTGTAGATAATGAGCAAAGCGATTTGCCAGCGCGTTAAACTCAAACCAAGTCAGCTCTTGATCCTCAAAAATGATCGCACAAGCATTGGGATGATTTTGCGCGTTCGCCTCAACGCGCGCGCCAAAGCTGTCTTGTACCTCCGCTGGGCGCGGCGTCATGCCCTTTTTGAGTTTTAACAGAGCGGGTACGTAGGTCAGCGTCTTTACGGTATCGATTACCCCCACGGTACGTTCTCCTAATCGTTAAAGGACGAAAGATAGCAAAAATACTGGGCTTGTACTGCGCGTTGACGCCGTGTTTCATAAGCAGCGTAGTGAATTAACGACTGATCGAGAGGAGCGGGCGCGCATGCACACATGGCAAATTGGTACGGTCAAAATCACTCGAGTAGTGGAAATGGAAACCACGGGTGGCAGTCGCTTTATTCTGCCCGATGCGACCCGTGATGCATGTAAACCGATAGATTGGATGCGGCCGCACTTTATGGACGCCGACGGTAATTTGATTATGAGCGTGCATGCGCTGGTGGTGGATACCGGCGAACATCGCATTGTTGTCGATACCTGCATAGGTAATGACAAACCACGCAACATTCCGGCGTGGTCGCATCTGCAAACCGACTTTTTGCATCAGCTCGAAGCAGCGGGCTATGCGCGAGAATCTATTGATTACGTTCTGTGCACCCATCTACATGTCGACCATGTGGGGTGGAACACCATGTTGGTAGATGGTGAATGGCGACCAACGTTTCCAAACGCCCGCTATCTGATTGGCGAAACAGAGTGGCGNTACTGGGATGCGCACGAAGACGAGTCCAGCTACGGACCCGTTTTAGCAGATTCTGTGCGGCCGGTGGTGGACGCAGGCCTTGTGGANTTGGNGGCTAGTGATCACCAATTGTGTACAGAGGTTTCTTTGCGATCCACGCCGGGTCACACGCCAGGACATGTGTCGGTATGCATCGAATCCGGCGGCGAACGAGCGCTNATTACGGGAGACTGTATTCATCATCCAGTGCAGATGACTCGCACAGATTGGTGCTCATCCGCGGATTATGACCAGTCAGAAGGGCGTTTCACGCGAGAGAGNTTGCTTGCCGAGTTGGTTGACGAGGATACTCTGGTCGTNGGGACACACTTTGCTACGCCATCAGCAGGCTATGTCAAAGCGTTGCCGCAAGGTGGATATTGGCTCAAAGTAGAGTAGCTGCTGCGCTCTTTTTTGCACCGAAACCGCCAGTTTGTTAACCGCTGGTCGACAAAATTAGACCGCCTGTCTGCTCATATCTTCGCTTTTAGTAGGTGTATGACACATTCGCCCTCCNGATCAAGGTCATGGGCGAACATACCTATGGAGATTTTCACCATGCNTGCAGCGAAGCTGACCGCTGCGGGCGCTATTTTNTNCAGCGAGGCGGCANAGCATGTCAAAGCCGTTTGAACCGCAGCATCTGTTGGTAAATATCATGCCGGAAGCGCGTACTGAATTGAGTACGTTGCTGGGCGCGTTNAGTCTGCTTAAGCCAGAATTGGAGAAGCCGAGCCAATTGCAGATGNTAGCTGGTGCGGAAACTGCCGCCCATCAACTGCTAGGACTGCTGCAGAAGTTCACTGACCTAGGGGCGCTCAACCACAATCAGCTAGAAACGAACAGAAAGCCTGCGCATGTAGCCAAGCTGCTGCATCGCTTGGTTTTGCTGTATAGCGAAAGGGCCTTGGCAAAAGGCGTCGAAATAGAAGTCGAGGTTGCGCCATGCGTAGCGTCAATGCTGCTCGATGAACAAAAGCTGTATCGGGTATTAGCCAACATAATGGACTACGCGCTGGCATCGGCGCGTCCTGGCGTGCTGCGAATAACAGCCGGCGTTAAAGACGAACATTTGGCCATTACCTTAATTGACACTGGCCCTGGGGTTGTAGCTGCGGACATTTTTAGCTTTGTCGCGCTGCAAGACTCACCACAATGGAAAAGCCGTGGGGTCAGTGGATCGCTGCAACTCGGGGTCTACTTAGGCCGCCAAATGTTGCGGCTCATGGGCGGCGATCTGGTTACTCAAGTCGAACCAGGTGCAGGTACCGCGTGGTCGCTAACGCTGCCGGCAGAGTCCCTCGCGGCGGAGCCGGATCAGCTAGATCAGTTAAATTTTGCACAACAGATTCATCATGCCGAACGCGAGATAGCGCTATCGAAAGCTCAAGACCAGCCGCTGTTGTTGGCCGACGACTCACCGTCTAATCGGTTAGTTCTTGCGCAAATGTTGCGTAAAGCGGGGCACGCGGTAGATGCCGTAAACGACGGTTTGGAAGTATTAGCGGCGCTGAAAGAGCGCGAATATGCGGCGGTGTTGCTGGATTTGGCCATGCCGCGAATGGACGGATTGACCGCGAGTAAGCGAATCCGCGAGTTACCGAGCGAAGTCAAAGACATCCCGCTGATCGCGTTAACCGCGCATACCTCGGATAGGGATAAGGAGCGGGTTTATAGCGCCGGATTTGACGCCTACCTGACCAAGCCCGTAAGTGCGGTGGTATTAAAGAAAACGCTGCAAAGGGTCATAACTAAGTCGACAAAAGCGACCATGCTTGAGCGCGTTCACGACGAGCGGCTGAGTGAGTTGAACAGGGTAATGGGGCCGGAAAAACTCAAGCTGTTACTTGGGCAGTTCGCTGGCGAGTTGGTTTTGTATCAACAGCCTCATGGCGTTTCTCAGGGCGGCGATAAAGTGCTCGACTTACCGCTATTGGCTCGTACCGCGCGCACGTTCGGTTTCTCCGATCTGGCAGCGGCGGCGGATCGTGTGCGTAGTGAAATCATGCAATCAGACGTGAGCGAAATTACAGAACTGCTAAACCCTGCTGCAAAACTCAGTGAGCAGGGTCAAATATATGGCCCGGGCATATCGTCGCTCATGCAGCAGATAGATAAGGTTGGCTCAGCCGTTCAGGCTTATATAAGCACTAAACTGAGCAACGGCTCATGAGTTTTGTAGGACTACGTTCAGTAGGTTGGTCATTGGCTCTGCTGGTGACTGCATACTTAGGGTTGGCAGCTTGGCTCATGGTCAGCGAAATCAGTGCGCTCGACGCATTCCCCTGGTTTGCAGAGGTTTCTGCGGTCTTGGTGTTGCTATTGGTGCTGGTAGTAAGACATTTGAGCTTAGTGGCAAAGGTAAATCACTCACCCGCATCAAAGTGGCTAGTGGAATCAGAGACCACGCATCTAAAAGCACTAAACAGAGCGCTATTGCGGGGCAACCTTAGCGCTCGGGTAGTTATAAATGAAGCCGGCGTAATCGTTGAGTGCAATAGGGCGTTGTGCGAATTGACGGGCTATGCCGAGCGCGAGTTGATCGGTGCAGCAATGGCCGAGCTGTTGATTCCAGAACGCTATGTTGCTGCTCATAACGCCGGTATGGCGCATTACCTGAAAACCGGCGAGGGACCTGTCATTGATACTCGCACAGAAATCGAAATGCTGATTTACGGTGGTGAGGAAATTCCCATAGAGCTGACGGTTGGCGTAGTGGCTGGTGCGTTAGACAAGTACTTTGTGGCGGAGATCCGAGATTTACGCGGGCGTCGCTTGATCGAGCATGATTTACGCTCTGCGAAAGAAACGGCGGAAGCGGCAAACCAAGCCCAAAGCCGGTTTTTGGCGAACATGAGTCATGAAATT
>NHET02000115.1 GCA_002170355.2 Gammaproteobacteria bacterium TMED92 | reverse complement strand
TACCTCTGTTCCTCTTCGAACTCTTCATTGTGTGCTGGGTGTGCGCGAAGACCTTGCTGCGGCGATGGGACAACCAGTTTGGCTAGCGCGGCAGATGGCTTACTGCTTACGCCACGGCGGGCTGACCAGCGTTTGCGGCAAGCAAGGCAACGCATTGGTCTATGAGTTCGTCAGCTAACACAGACCTTGTGTCTGGAAGAATTTCTGCAACGGCCTGTTATGCCTATAAATATAGACACAAGGCGCAGTACCGCGCGTCAGCAGAGCTGAGTTAAGTGTTCAGCGATGTGCGCGATACATCTATAGGGCGAGAGGTAGATTTTTGAGCGCGCGATAGCTGCTCGATACCAATGTCGTGTCTGCTATCTGGCCTCAGATACCCTGCAACACCGCCGCTTCTTCGCGCACAAACTCCGGCGCGCCGAGCCATTGTCGATTTGCACCAATACGCTTAAACCAATAGTGCAGTCCCACCAAGTCGGTAAAGCCCATTCCACCGTGGACCTCGGTCGCTGTTTTGGCGATAAATTGGCCAACCTCAGCCAGATGCGCCTTAGTGTGGCAAGCAGTGACTCGGGCTTCGTCTGGCAGCTCGGTCAGAGCGTGGCCCGCAAACCACACCATAGACCGGCACGGCTCCAACTGCGCTGCCATCTCTGCGCACATATGTTTTACCGCCTGAAAGCTACCGATGGGTCTGTTGAANTGCTCGCGTTGCTTTGCGTAGTCAACGGCTTGATCCAACATGTTCTGGGCTGCGCCCAAAGTGTCCGCTGCCAATGCCAGGCGGCCGATATCCAAGGTTGCGGCAAATACTTCGGTATCGGTGCTTACCGTTTGTGCCATGACGTTATCGTAGTTCAGTTCAACAGTGCGGCGGGTTTTGTCCACGGTGGTCAGCGGCGTTCGAGTCAAGCCGGGATCGTCCGCTTNTATCAGGTATAAATGCTGGTGTTGATCGGCAACCAAGTAGGCGTCGGCGTCGGCGTCGAAAGCGTACATAGACGTGCCGCTCATACGTCCGTCGCTGACGCTGACACCAGCGTCGTTGCGTCTGGCAATGGCTTCGCCGAACGCAATGCCGACGCGATGGGTACCCGCAGCGATGGATGCTAACAATTCGCTATAGTCTTCGGTGCTGGCGATGAGTGCGGTCGGGGCCATTACTGCGGTGCCAAGAAACGGTGTTGGTGCTATGTGCGAGCCAAGGCTTTCGGCAACAATAGCGGCGTCCAGCGGTTGCAATCCAATACCACCGTGCTCTTCTGGAATCAGCAGTGCAGGAACACCCAAGTCTGCTAGTCCTGCCCAAATATCGCTATCGTCGCCACCGTCAGCGTAGACCCTGACCCGATCAAGTGGAGAGTTGTCGTCGAGAAACCGGTTAACGTTGTCCTGGAGCAGAATTTGCTCTTCTGATAGTCCAAATTGCATGCGCTGCCCCTAGCTGGCTTTTTCGATTTTCGGTTCGCGCGGCATGCCAAGGCCACGCTCGCTGATGATGTTTTTTTGAATCTGTGAGGTACCGCCGCCGATGATCAGACCAAGAAAGTACATATATTCGCGTTGCCAACTGCCCGAGTTGCGCAGGTGCGGGTTATCGTCATACGCCAGACCCAATTCGCCCATAACGTCGATGGCTAAGCCCTCAAGGTCGTGACGCAGTTCGGTGCCTTCGAGCTTTGTGATCATTCTGGCCAGCCCCGGATCCTGACCTGGATTCAGCCGCGCCGAGAGAATGCGCAGTTCGTTGAAGCGCATCGCCATTACCTTGCCTTGGATCTTCATCAGGCGTTCGCGATATACCGGGTTATTGATCAGAGCATCGCCGTTGACGCTTTCTTGTTTCATCAACTCAATCAATGCATTGACTCGTGTTTGCGCCGTATTGGCTGGCGCCAGAGTCTCGCGCTCGTGGCCTAAAATGGCGTTGGCTACTTGCCAGCCCTGGCCACGTTCACCAACGATTTGATGTTTCGGAACCCGCACATCGGTAAAAAAAGTCTCGTTAAAGTTTGCCACACCGGTCATATCAACCAGTGGTCGCACCTCGATACCAGGGGTTTTCATGTCGAACAACAGAAAAGAAATACCTTTGTGTTTCGGCGCCTCTGGCTCGCTGCGCACCAAACAAAAAATCCAGTCAGCAATGTGTGCGGTGCTGGTCCAGATTTTTTGCCCGTTAATCACCCATTCGTCGCCGTCTAGTACCGCAGACGTGGTTAAACTCGCAAGGTCACTGCCTGCACCCGGCTCAGAATAACCCTGACACCACAACATTTCGCCGTGAATGGTTGGGCGGATGAACTGTTCTTTTTGCTCCGAAGTCCCCATTTCTAACAGCGTCGGGACCAGCATCGAGATACCTTGGCCGCCGAGTCCAGCGTTGATGCGGGCGGAGGAGAATTCTTCGGCAATAATGCGCGACTTGATAATGTCTGGTTCCGCACCGTAACCGCCGTACTCTTTGGGAATGGTGCGGCAGGTATAGCCGTGTTCGATCAGTAGCTTTTGCCAATCCTTTGCAGCTTGGCCGCGAAGGTCATTGCCCTTAGGCGCTTTGTCGGCGTTGTGGGCAAGAAAGTCCACAACCTGTGCTCGAAAGTCGTCGTATTCGGGTCCAAAGGATAAGTCCATGGAATACTCCTTAGCGTGTGATCTTGTAGCGGTATCGCTGGTATCTGGTCCCCCGGTGCGCGGCAGCCATTGCTGCCCGCAGCGGCATGAATTTAACTCTTGAATATTGTAGTCGCAACAACTCAATCCCAGAGATAGCCAGGCGCTGTTGCGCCATCAAAGTCCTATTTCTAGTCTATAGGTTTGCTGTTGTGTCCATAGTAAGAGGCTTCGGTTAGGCTTTTAGACTTTGCCGACTATGCGGTTTAACCTGAGTTAATTATGACAACGACCTCCGTTTCCCAAGCTCAATCGATGCTTCGTACCATGGCCGCAATGCAAGAAGAGCATAATGTAATGGTGCATCCGCAATGGCGCGAGCAAGGCTTTGAGTTTTATCGGGCCATGTGGGTTGAATGTGCGGAGATGCTGGATCATTTTGGTTGGAAGTGGTGGAAGCAACAGAGCCCTGATGTGGATCAGGTAAAACTTGAGTTAGTCGACATTTGGCATTTTGCTTTGAGCGAACTGATGCGCCAAGGTGACATAGAGCCAACCGTTGCAGAGCAATTGGCCGCCGTCTCCGCCGCAACCGACGCCGATCCAGAGGCCTTCCGGCTTGCCATAGAGCAACTCGCAGCGGCGTGTCTGAATACTCGTTCCTTCGACCTTGGCGCATTTGTCGCCGCAATGGCGGCGTTGCCCATGGATTACACGGAGTTGTACGCACTCTACATTGGCAAAAACATGCTCAATCGCTTTCGCCAGAATAACGGCTACAAAAGCGGCGACTACAAAAAATTGTGGCAAGGCCGAGAAGACAACGAGCACTTAATAGAGTTACTAGAAGAGTTGAGTGACTCTCCAGAAGGGTTGCCGGAACGTTTGTATGCTGGGCTAGAAGCACGCTACGCGGCAGCCTAGTGGCATGCTGCATTTGGCAACAACTTGGCAAGATCGTTGGCAACCGGAGTTCGTCGGAACCCTTGTATTTGTCTTGCGCGATGAAGAAGTTTTATTGATCCACAAAAAGACTGGGCATGGCGCCGGTAAGATCAACGCGCCAGGGGGCAAATTAGAGTCAAGTGAGGCAGTGGTCGCTTGTGCGGCCAGAGAAGTACGAGAAGAGGTCGGATTAAAGGTTGAGGAGTTGGTGTGCCGAGCGGAGTTGCGCTTTGTCGAACAGCAGGGTCCGCAGTGGTTGGGTTATGCATTTACCACCCGCAGTTTTTCGGGACTACCTGAAGAAAGTGCCGAGGCGCTGCCGTTTTGGTGTCGTTTGTCGGACATTCCTTACGCCAAAATGTGGGAGGACGACCGTATTTGGCTACCGCAAGTCTTAGCACAAGAGCAAAACGGGGGTGACCGCCTACTCATTGCCGATCTGTTGTTTCGCCAAGGTCGCTTGCTGGAACATGTGCTAGATGACTCGGGTTGCGTCGCACCCGTATTGGAGATTTGACAGTGCGCATTGGCATTTCTATTACTTCAGCATACCGCGTAGAGGACCCACGGCTGGGTGCTCGATACATGATCGAGCGAGCCAAAGCGGCGCGCCAGGCGGATCTCGACAGTTTGTTTGTTGGCGATCACCACGTAACGCCACTCCCCTATTATCAAAACACGCCGATGCTTGGGCGTATGTTGGCGGAATGGCACAACAAACCAGTCGGTGCGCTGTATCTGTTGCCGTTGTGGCACCCAGTGCTGCTCGCAGAACAAATCGCCACGTTGGCAGCGATCGCACCCGGCCGCTTCATCATGCAATGTGGACTCGGTTGGGAGCCTGAGCAAAGTGCTGGTATGGGCGTAGATATAAAACAACGTGCTGCGATGTTCGAAACCAGCCTCGATCTCATGCAGCGGTTGTGGGCCGGTGAAACCGTCAATGAGGGGCGGTTTTGGAACATTGAAAACGCGCGAATAGCGCCGTTGCCAGCGCAACGGATAGAAGTATGGGTAGGCGCCGGTGCGCCAGCGGCGCTAAACAGAGCGGCGCGCATGGCGGATGGTTGGTTGGCGGCGCCAGGGTTAAGTCACGAGCAGGTAGGCCAGCAGCTCAATCAGTATCGTCAATCATGCGCAGAATTTGCACGCGCCCCAAGCGCGGTAGCTATCCGTCGAGACATATTTATTGGCGCCGACCAAGATGAGGCGAACAGCTTTAAGCAACGCATGATCGACAAAGGCTACAGAGGCTTTAGCGATCAGGCCATCCTAGCGGGTTGTGTAGAAACTGTAGCCGCTGAATTTGCTGCGCTGGCGCAGATGGGCTTCACCGACATTATTGTGCGCAACATGTCATCAGATCAGCACACTGCATTGGCAACCATTGAGCGGTTAGCTGAGGTGAAGCGAGTTCTGAATTTGTAGTAACGTAAAAGTCACAGGCGGCTTTTATTCAGGGGAGGAGATATGGACAAGGTACTGATCGCCAATCGTGGCGAAATTGCAGTGCGGATTACGCGTGCGGTGCAAGAGTTGGGCATGCAGGCATTGGCGGTCTACCCGGCTGACGATGCGCAGTCTCTGCATGTGCGTCAGGCGGACGACGCGGTAGAGTTGCCCGGCCGGGGTGCCGCTGCATATCTCGATATTCCCTCCGTGGTGGCTGTTGCCAAAGACAACGATTGTGATGCGGTTCACCCAGGCTATGGCTTCTTAAGTGAGAACGCCGATTTTGCCGCGGCAGTTACGGATGCTGGGCTGACCTTTATTGGGCCGAGCGTTGCGGCGCTGCGGGCGTTTGGTGACAAAGCCCAGGCTCGGGCTATAGCCCAGGAGTGTGGCGTGCCGGTGTTGGCTGGATCTGCTGAGGCGATCTCGTTAGCTGCAGCTCAGGCATTTTTTACTGACCATCGCGGTACGGGTATTTTGCTAAAAGCGCTAGCAGGAGGCGGCGGTCGCGGTATGCGTATGGTGCGTACCGCTGAGGAATTAGCTGACGCGTACGCGCGTTGTGCATCGGAAGCGCAGGCAGCCTTTGGAAATGATGCGTTGTACGCCGAACAGTTTGTCGGCCAAGCCCGACATATCGAAGTGCAGATCATCGGTGATGGTAGTGGTGCAGTGAGTCATGTATGGGAACGTGAATGCAGTGCGCAGCGCCGCCACCAGAAGTTGGTTGAGATCGCGCCGAGTCCAACGCTAGATCCAGCACTGCGCGATCGAATGTGTGCGGCAGCGGTGTCGTTGGGTGAAAAACTGCACTACAGCGGCTTAGGCACCATTGAGTTTCTGTTGGATGCTGAGTCTTCGGAGTTTTACTTCATTGAAGCGAATGCACGTCTGCAGGTAGAACATACGGTCACGGAGGAAGTTACCGGCATAGATTTAGTGCAAGCACAAATCCGCATTGCTGGAGGCGCCACCCTGGTGGATTTGAACTTGTCGCAAGCAGCAATTCCTGATCCTCGGGGGTTTGCTATTCAATTGCGCGTGAACACTGAGACTATGACCAACTCTGGCGAAGTGAAACCTACGGGTGGCCGGTTGACTAAATTTGAAGCCCCGACAGGCCCGGGGTTGCGCACGGACACTTACGCTTATGGCGGCTATGCCACCAATCCAAACTACGACTCGTTATTGGCTAAACTGATTTGTTATAGCCCCAGCTCGGTGTATTTGGATGCTGTGCGCCGTGCCCAACGAGCGCTAAAAGATGTGGTTATTGAGGGTGTGGCAACCAATCAGAGTTTCTTGCAAGCGTTGTTGGCGACTGAAGACTTTGCCGCCAATCGTTTGACCACTCGTTATGTAGACGAATACATGGCTGACTTGGTGGAGGCAGCGCATCCCACCGCAGCAGAGTCCGATAAATCGCTGGCTGGCGCTCAGGTTGATTCCAATGATCCTCTCGCTGTACTCGATCACGGCAAAGGTAAGAGTGCAGGAGCTGCCGGTGCGCCCGTTGTATTGGATCTCGTCAATGACGATTTGCCGCCTGGCACTGAGGCAATTTGTGCTCCCATGCAAGGCACGGTGGTGAGTTTTGAAGTCGCTCCGGGTGATGAGGTTTACGTTGGCAAGTTAGTGCTGGTGATGGAAGCCATGAAGATGGAGCACGAGGTGCGAGCGGACGTCAGCGGTGTGGTGGAGCGTTTGGGCATAGAGCCTGGCGACACCATATTTGAGGGCCACCCGCTGATTTATCTGCAAGCTGCCGAGGTGGCGGTGGGTGATGAAGGCGAAAAAGAAGAGTTAGATCTTGATTACATTCGCCCGGACCTTCAAGAAGTCATCGATCGGAAGGCTGCTGGGTTGGATGAAAACCGCCCGGAAGCCGTGGCGAAGCGGCATAACACCGGACGTCGTACCGCACGAGAAAATATCGCACACCTATGCGACGAAGGAACTTTCGTCGAATACGGGTCGGTGGTGGTTGCCGGGCAGCGTCGAAGACGCTCCATGGATGATTTGATTAAAAATACGACGGGCGACGGCATGGTAGCTGGCTTAGGTCAAATCAACGGGGAGCTATTTGCAGAAGCGCAAAGTCGCGCCTTGGTGATGTCATATGACTACATGGTGCTAGCGGGCACCCAGGGTATGAAAAACCATGACAAGAAAGACCGTTTGTTTGAAGTCGCGGAGCATCAACGCTTACCAACAGTCCTGTTTGCCGAAGGCGGTGGTGGTCGTCCGGGCGATACCGACGGCTCTGGTGTTGCGGGATTGGATTGTCTTGCCTTCACCTACTTTGCGCGGCTGTCAGGCTTAGTGCCGGTAGTGGGCATAACTACCGGTCGCTGTTTTGCTGGCAACGCTGTGTTGTTGGGTTGTTGCGATGTGATCATCGCGACCGAAGGTTCGAACATAGGCATTGGTGGCCCTGCGATGATCGAAGGCGGCGGATTGGGCGTATTTACTCCAGACGAAGTCGGACCAATGGACGTGCAAGTTCCAAATGGCGTGGTCGACATTGCTGTTAAGGATGAGGCGGAAGCGGTAGCAGCAGCTAAAAAGTATTTGTCGTACTTCCAGGGTCCGATTGATGAGTGGGAGTCACCTGATCCGCGCCGATTACGTTTTATCGTGCCAGAGAACCGGTTGCGTTATTACGACATACGAGAAGTGATCGACGGCATCGCGGACATTGGCTCAGTGCTCGAACTGCGCAAAGACTGGGGTATTGGCATTATCACCGCATTCATCCGTGTCGAGGGTCGGCCAATGGGTGTCATTGCTAACAACCCGGCGCATCTGTCTGGGGCGATAGATGCTCCAGGCGCAGATAAAGGTACGCGCTTCATGCAGTTATGCGATGCCTTTGATATTCCAATTCTGTCGTTATGTGACTGCCCTGGCATTATGGTGGGGCCAGAAATCGAAAAGACTGCTGTGGTGCGTCATGCCGCACGTATGTTCGTAACCAGCGCAAACATTGATGTGCCGCTGATGACGGTAATTACTCGCAAAGGCTACGGACTGGGTGCTCAGGCTATGGCCGGGGGCAGTTTCAAGGCAACCTTGTTCACCGTGACCTGGCCGACGGGTGAATTTGGCGGTATGGGATTAGAGGGCGCAGTAAAGCTCGGATACCGCAAAGAACTGCAGGCGATCGAAGATCCACAGGAACGCGCGGCAGCCTACGAAGGCATGGTCGCGGATATGTATAAGCGCGGCAAGGCCGTAAACATGGCCTCGCACTTTGAGTTAGACGATGTCATTGACCCCGCGGATACGCGTAAATGGATCAGTCGCGGTTTGCAATCGATACCGCAGAAGCCGGCACGCAGCGGGAAAAAACGGCCNAACGTGGATACGTGGTAGCTGTTGGTCTTATTCGACAATATCGAAAGTAACGCCCGCGTTAGCGGGCAATCGTTGCAGCAGTGCGTCGCCCATGGCGCTGGCAGGAGTCCAGAAACCGCCGGTTGNCGGCAGGTCGTCGTGAGCAAGTGCTAACGCGCTTTCGGCAATCATCTTTGCAGTGGAGCCATAACCTGGATCGCGGTCGCCTTTGACGCAGGCGAGCAGATTTTTTGTGGCGTCGGTTGGATGCTTAGCGCGCATTTCCACTTCGAAATAGCCAGTTCGTNGCTGCTCTGGGCTTGGCCCTTCACCTGGCTTNGGCAGCACTTTTTGTAAGCCCTTCCGGGTAATTGGCAAGCTGGCTAATCCGGCGAATACACCGGTTCCAACACCAATGCCCGTTGCACCTAGAAAACCTTTCGGCCCCGAGCCAGTGAGGCTNCCNTCATCGTAGCGGAAATCATCGCCATAGGCGCCGCCTAACAGTTCGTTACTGCGGCGCACCACTCGGGTGTTGATTGCGGCCATCATAAACGGTCCAACCCAGGCGTCGAAATCTTCGTCAAAGTAAGGGCTGAAGCGATCCGCTCCATCTGCGCCGCGCATATTATCGTTTAACAAATACGGGTCGCCGAGCTTCTTTAACAAGCTGGGATCTTTTTGCCCGGCCTCCATCATTGCCATCATGCTGTCGATGGTGCCGCCGCTAAAACCGCCCTTAAATGCTTTGGTGCGGTATTTGATATGCCTCGCGGTTACACCATGGCGCGCCTGCATTTCCTTTTGCAGGAAGAACACGCCGATGTCCGATGGAATACTGTCAAAACCGCAGGTGTGGACGATTCGCGCGCCGCTGTCTTTGGCGGCTTGTTGATGNGCTGTAATCATGTCGCGCATCCACAACGACTCGCCGGTTAAGTCGCAGTAGTCAGTGCCGTGTTCCGCACACGCTGCAACTAGCTCTGAACCATAGCGGGCATAGGGGCCNACAGTCGTTAGTACAACNTTGGTCTGGCGCACTAAGTGGTTTAGCGACTCGCGGTCGTGACTGTCGGCATTCAGAACAGGGATATCGCGGCCGGCGACAACGCTCTCAAGCTTGGCCNGGTTGCGACCGGCAATGGCCCAACGCAGGTTACCATTGCCGTATTCGTGGTGAATGTAATCCANCACAATGCGGCCGGTGAAGCCGCTCGCGCCCCAAACAATGATGTCGTAGGGCCGCTCCTGCATGCCTAGCGCGCGCCTGCACTGCGCCGTTGGCGTTGTTGCATTTGCTGCAGTTGATACATCTCGGCGATGCTCAACCCACCGTCGCTGTCGGCATCAGCGCGTTTGAAACCCTCACCAAGGCGTTTTTGTAGATATCCTGGAAGTTCTGCCCAAGACAATTTGCCGTCCTGATCTTTATCCATGAACCCAACCATTTGGGTCGTTTCTGCCAACGCTTTGTTGTGCAGGGGTGCCTCGGTGGTTTCATTCACATAGGTATAGCTAAACGCTCCATAGAGCATTTCGTCCCAGCTCTGTAGGCCCCAAGGTACATTGATNTTTGGATCCGGATTGCCTGGGTTATTAACAGAGTTGTCGTACCAGGTTGTGTGTACTAAACGTGCGCCAGCTTCGACCCGCTTTGGTTCGACAAACTCGTAAGTGCGCTGCCAGTTAAAATCGTAGTTTGGCACTGACAATATGGTNTCTTTACGTCCGTCCGCGTGGATTATTTCGAACTTCGATGCGACGCCCCGATAGTGGGAATGCGGCACCAGATCGTGAATATCCGCAGGTCGGTTGAACTCGTAGTAAGACACCTCTTGATGTCGAGCTGTATTTGCCGGGATGTTTATCATCGGATTGAGAACAACGTCTTGGCGGTAAAAATTCCCCGGCTTTTCTTTGTGGAAGTANAAGCCGATTTTAGATGTGTCCACGGTTTCCCGGCCGACTGGGGTGTAATGCAATTGGAAGGTGAACTCACCNCCGGGTGCAATGTAGACGCCGGTTTCCTCTGGGAAAATATTAGACTCGTTACCTGGCGCATAGCCGATCAAGTAATTGTCGAATACACCGCTGTCGCNCTTTTGCTTTGAGGTATCGGCATCGATGGAACCNGCCAGAATATGGTGCACAACCTCACGGTCGCCAGGTAATACAGTCGCTGCGCGAACCCACACGCCGACGTCNAGTGGGTTCTTNACACGTGGGAATTTGTATTCAACCACGCCACTGGCAGGAATCTCNTATTCGGGAATACTCAATATCAAGTCGGGCTCACCGAGAGGCCACTCGACTTGGGCGATTTTTAACTCTGCCAAAGGATCAGGTCCATCGCCACGCGGCGCACCAGCTTCGATCCAGTGCACTAAAGTCTGCTTTTGTTCGACGCTAAGTGACTTGTCGTCTTTGAAAACGCCGATNTGTGGGTCGGCATGCCACGGCGGCATACGCTTGGTGCGCACAACTTCGCGGATCATTGGAGCGAACCCCCGCACCATGTTGTAGTCGCTCATAGCCCAAGGGCCGAGTCCGCCTTCGGTATGACAGACCACACACTTTTCTTGCAGCATGGGAGCAATGGTCTCGCTGTAGCTGATTAGTTCGTGGGCTTGGTTCTTCTGCGCGAAGTTGATCAAGCAGCCAATGGCGTCGCGTTGTGCCACTGCCACCGGTTCGCCAGCGAGCACGGCACTGATTGCGTCGGCTGCAAAGTGCTCTGAAGCCTCATTTTTCTGGCGCTCGTAAACTTGGCGATCGTTAATCGGCCCGCGGTACGTAATCTCCCAGGTTTTCGGATCAATGACCAAAACCTCACCAGTGCGAACCANATCTAACGATTCACCGATAAGCTGGGTTTCATCGTGCAGGATTGGCATGTCTATGCCGTACTTCTCTGCTTCTGCTGCGATCGTCTCGCGGCGATCCTGTAGATTGGAGTTGAGCATAAAGAACTGCGTGCCGTTAGCTGCAAACTGGTCACGTAAGGCCTTGTAGTCGGTCAATGCGTTGCGCACGATAGGACAACCGTTGCCCTGTATCATCACGACGATAGCGGGNGCGTTTTTATAGTAGTAAAGGTCGTGAGCATCGCCGTTGTGGTCGAGTAGCACGAAATTATCCACGCGCATCGCTTGGACGGCGCTGGTGCTGGCAACAAGCCCGACAAATAACATCAAGGCTTTTGCTGTGTGTCTGAGTAAATGGACCATAGAATCCTCGCGCTGGCAAAATTTAGTGCCAAAGCTAACCGNCAAGCGTCCTAGATTCAAGGATATAGAATTAATTTGTGTTGTTTAGTAACACCGCATCAGCGCATCTAGATAGGGCTGTGTGGGTTCACTGTCGTGGTGTTCTCCTGCTGCTCACAGCTGCCGGCGGGCGAGGCTCTACAAATCGTTTATGAATGCAAAGATTTCGCGGTACGCCGACTGGTATTGGTCATCGCTAAAACCGCTGTGATTGCCGCCCTCCATAGTCACCAACTGATTGGTCGTGCTCAGACTTTCGTGCAGTGCCGTTGCCTGCTCGAACGGCACTACGGAGTCACGGTCGCCGTGCACAGTAATGATCGGAGGGCTGTTTTCAGACACTAAAAACAACGGCGAATACTTGCCCGAGATCTCAGCCAAGCGGCCGCTATCGCCGATCCAACTGGCGGCATAGTTGCCCTCGGGGCGCGTCTTGCTCAGAAAAGTATGCACCGCTTCAATGTCAGTAATGCCAAACCAATTCACCACCGCTTGCGGCGGTGTCGTTACTTTACAGGGATGCTCACCTTCACTGTTGAGCATTCCGACCATTAACGCTAAGTGGCCACCGGCGCTAGCGCCGGATACTACGATTTGATCCAAAGGCATTGCGGAAGCTGCTAATAGTTCGGTGACTCTTTGGTAGGCGCACATGACATCGTCAACGGCCTGGGGGGCAGTATTCGGTCCCTGGCGATAATTTACATTGGCAACGTTCCAGCCGCGCTGCAGATATGGAATCAGTTGCGGAGTTTCACGAGCTTTGTCTCCCGCCACCCAGCCGCCACCATGAATCCATACCAGTGTTGGCCGTGGTGTGGTGTCCATGGCAAAGTAATTCGGCTCGCCGACACGCTCGCCCTGTAGATGTAAGTCGAAAACTTGTCCTGGCTGCTCACCATATTGGACATTCGTTTGCGTCACATAGCGGTGTGCCCAAAACTCGTTGGCTAGTGCGATCTGGCTCAGACTGCAGAGGCNAAGGGCCACCATTAGATTGCGTATTGGTTTACATCGACTGGTCATGTTTGTTGCTCCTGCATANTGGACTGCCAAAGTAAGGTGCCACCCACAACAGCAGCAGGTATCACCAAGAAGTTCAAAAACGGTATCGCCAGGGTAAGACTAGTGCAAGCACCAAAGCCCAACGCGCGAGCTCTNGCGTAGCCAAGTTGTTGGAGGGTAAAGCGAAACGCTTGTGCCTGGTTTTCGCTGGCGTAGTCAGCAAATTGCACCGCCATAAGCCAGGCGCTAAAGCCGAACCACAGCAGCGGCATAAACAAGTTGACCNCCGGCACCATACTCAGNAAAACCAGACCTAATAAACGCGGCAAGTGATAACGTATTTTTTGCAGCTCGCGCAGCATGCTNGGACCGATGCTGCCGAGCATAGTTGGTGTTGCCGGTTGGGGAGTTTGAGCAGACNTCTGCGCTGCCGATAGTGCCCAGGTGGCGGCCGCGAGTTGGCCCAAAAACGGCGCGGCAATCAGGGTCACCAGCAAACTACTCAGCCAGAAGCCGGCAAGCGCCAAGGTGATGTAGATGAAAACCATTAGAACCGTGTGCATCCAGCTCAGCCAAGCCGGCATGTTTTGCTGCAACCAAGCGCCGGCAGTGTCGCCCAGTGGAATNACAACAAAAACAAAGGCTAGGCTGAACATCAGTATGCCGATGCCAGCGGGTATCCAGACGTAACGCCGCAGTGGTGGTGACATAGCTAGTTTTAGACCTGACAAAAACAGTTGGCCGCCGTGCAGCANTTGCATGTCGGGTGCTCCTAGTCAAATTAGGTGGANATTTTGCGTTGCGNGGGCTTNGTGGTCTAGGGATTGCCGGACAAATAGCTACCGTGTCATTGCTGGTCTATGATCAACCTCCACAGCGGAGCGTCCAAGCGTGTGCGCGCGCCGCCAAACATCATGATTTTCGGTAGTTCAAGGGGAGCAGAATGTCGCAGGCGCAGAATCAAGAAGTACAAGGAATCGCGGCAGATCCAGTGACACGGTGGATGTCTCAACACATAGATGGTTTGGCAGCTCCTCTCCGCTTTGAGCTTATCGCTGGCGGTCATTCAAATTTGACCTATGCGGTAACGGATCAGCANGACAGGAGATTTGTGTTGCGCCGACCGCCGCTAGGGCATGTGCTTGAGAGCGCTCATGATATGGGGCGGGAGCACAAAATTATTTCGGCCCTGGCGGGTTCTGCTGTGCCTGTGGCGACCACTATTGGACTCTGCACCGACGTTGCTGTGAATGATGCGCCCTTTTATGTGATGGATTATGTGGCTGGGCCGGTACTGCATGACGCCGAGGTATCTGCGCAGGTATCCAGTAGTGAGCGCGCCACGCTCGGCGCGCACGTGATCGACGTGCTTGCAGAATTGCACCAGCTTGATCCAGATGCTGTAGGGCTGGGGGACTTAGGGCGCAAGGAGGCGTACTTGCAGCGGCAACTAAAGCGTTGGAGCAAGCAGTGGCAAGCCACAGAAACCCATAAGGTACCGGCAATGGATGAAAGCACGCGCCTGTTGGCAGAGCGCATGCCGGAGCAAATAGGCGCCAGCATCGTCCACGGCGACTATCGTTTAGGCAATATGATCGTAGGCGACGGCCAGGTTAAAGCTGTTCTGGACTGGGAACTGTGCACTCTTGGCGATGCTCTCGCAGACGTAGGCTATTTGCTGAATAACTGGGTCGCGCCTGGCGAAGGCGAAGAAGACGTCACACCAACCTCAGTGGGCGGCTTTTGCAGTCGNGAAGATCTTGCTGAACGGTATACCCAACGGACCGGGCGAGATCTCAGCGCCATTAACTATTATCGAGCGTTCTCGCATTGGCGCTTGGCGGCTATCGGCCAGGGCGTTTACAAACGCTACCTGGTCGGCGCCATGGGCGATAATCACGATGTGGAC
This sequence comes from Gammaproteobacteria bacterium TMED92, assembly GCA_002170355.2. Taxonomy (GTDB): domain Bacteria; phylum Pseudomonadota; class Gammaproteobacteria; order Pseudomonadales; family Azotimanducaceae; genus UBA4421. Next base: position 15,186 of record NHET02000115.1, on the reverse strand, counting down.
CTAGACGCCCACAAGCAAGGGGTCACGCAGAGAGCGGAAGCGGCGCTAGAGTTCTTAAACATATGATTCGGGCTGGAATAAAAAAGGCGTGTCAGACCGTAAGGTCTGAGGACAGCTCGTCTTCTTGGGGGAAGGACACTGTAAGGAAGGACTCTACTGAGCTGTACACACGCCTGAACTGAAATCTGCGGCTAATGTACAGTACANAAAGAAGGTGTCAAGGCTATTTTAGAAAAATGTACANAATATGTACAGATATAACGTCGAAACCGGCCATGTCGGCTTCCAGTTAATGCGTCGGATCGCTCGATTCGGGCAATAAACTTGCAGAGTCGTTACTTTGCAATGGGTTGGCACCGGTTAAAGGGTCTCGTTGCCGTTGCGCTAACAGGGTCTGCAAGCACACTTCGGCCTGTGCGCGGCTTTGACCGATTTCACTGGCGGCTTGTTGTAGCGCTTGGGCTTGGGCGCTGGCCGCAGCAGTCAATGCCGCGTCACCGCACACGTTTAGAAAACTGGTTAAGCCGTTCAGTTGATGGATCTGCTCAACAACTTGTGGAATGGCGGAATTCGCTGAGTCGTCGGCTACTGCGATCGCGATTAGCTCTTCATCACTGAACATCCGCGGTGCGCGAACACCATGCAGATTGGGTAGGCCAAACAAACCCAAACATTGTTGTTCAATCTCACGCCAGCCCAACGGCCAGCGGATGGCGTTTAGATCTGATTCCTCGCATTGCCGCACCTGCTCGGAGGTAGCGAATTGGTAAATCGGCAGCACGCGCACGTTAGCGAGGCGATTCCGGGCCTGTGCGATCAGTTGTGGCAGCAAGACGGGAAGCTGCAACACCAAGACATCGATTTTGGGCAAGGTTGCGTCGTTCAGAAATGCTTCCACGTTGGCCCAACGGCCAACCACGTTTATGGCATCGGCGCTAGCAGATTGTTGCTCCAGTTGTAGAACCCCAGCGCCTACTAGGGCAACGTCAGCAGCGCGGCCAAGTCGCGTGGCCGCGGCACTTGCGGCTGGCTCCAGGTCGGTAGATAGGCGCTGCTCGAGTTGTTCTTGGTTGAGGTGAATAACGCTAGAGATAGACTGGCCACGATCTAGTAAACGTTTGATTCTTATCAGGTTTTGAACTTGGGCATAGCTGTAAAGGCGGATCTTTCCATTCTTTTCTGCGGGCGCAAAGCCGTATCGGCGCTCCCAAGCGCGCAGACGCTCGGCGGCAATACCGGTCAGCGCGGTGACGCTACCAATTTGATACAGATCTTGTGCGGGCCTGTCTGTCATGGTCAAAAGCTGTACAAAGGGTTGGCGATATTACCGAAAAATAGCACTTTGTACAGTTTCGAGGGCGGGATCTTGTTAAGAATTTAGTGCCAGGCTATCGCGTGGAGATTGTTATCTGGCGGATTTTTGGTCAACAATAGTGGCGTAATTTTTGACTGCACTGGGGACTTTTCAAATGCTGAATAATNTAGGTTTGTTCTTNAGCAAACGTGCGCACCTTTCGCCTGAAGTAGAGGCTTATGTTGAGAGCGACGGCAGCTATCGCCTNACGTACAAAGAGCTNAACGATCGTTGTAGCCAGCTGGCGAACGCGTTCGTTGCGGCGGGCATCGAAAAGGGCGAGCGCGTTGGGCTGTTGCTAATGAACTCCAGCGAGTTTATGGAGTCCTACTACGCGCTGGCAAAGATTGGCGCCGTAGTGGTGCCTCTCAACTGGCGATTGGTGGCCGACGAGTTGGAATTCATTCTTAAAGACAGCGGCACCAAGCGNTTGATCTTTGATAACGATTTTGTCGAAACNGTCGCTGATTTGCACAGCCGGGGCGACAAAACCGACATTACNCATTGGCTACAAGTAGCGCAGCCNGANGAGNTTGCACANTTNGCTGAGGATTACCGAGCTTTCCGCGACGCGCAACCTAGCACCGAACCTGAGGTTACCGCTGCCGACGACGACATGCTTTACATCATGTACACCTCTGGCACCACGGGTCTGCCCAAGGGCGTTGTCCACACNCACCATACGTCNATNTGGGGNCTGCTGAGTATTGGCGCTACTGCNGAATACTATCCGCCCGAGCGNTACCTCGCGTGTTTGCCGATGTTCCATGTCGGCGCACTAACGCCGCTTGCGGTAAACGTTTACAAAGGTGCAACCTCTATCGTAATGCGCAGTTTTGACCCGGTCGCTGCCTGGCAGATTATCGAGCGGGAAAAAGTCACCAGCGCGTTGTGTGTTCCAGCGATGCTGAACTTCATGCTACAGGTACCTAATTTCGAAAATTTCGATCGCTCCACCCTGCGTTGGATGATGACCGGCGCTGCGCCGGTGCCGCCTGCGCTCACCAAGACCTACAGCGAAATGGGCATTGAATTGTTGCAGGTATACGGTCTGACCGAGACCTGCGGGCCGGCCTGTTTAATGGATGCGAAAAGTTCGCTGATTAAGCCAGAGTCCACCGGTAAAGCGTTTTTCCACACTGAGGTAAAAATTGTCGATAACGAGGGCGCGACTTGTGCGCCTGGCGAAGCTGGCGAGGTGCTGGTGCGTGGCGAGCATATTATGACCGAATACTGGAATCGCCCCGAAGCGACCGCAGAAACCATCGTTAACGGGTGGTTGCACACTGGTGATGTGGCCACCATGGACGAACAAGGTTTCGTATTCATTCAGGATCGTATCAAGGACATGATCATTTCCGGTGGCGAAAACGTCTACCCTGCTGAGATAGAGGGTGTTTTAGGCGCCCACCCAAGTATCTCCGAGGCTGCGGTGATCGGCCAAGAGAGTGCGCGATGGGGGGAGTCGCCGCTAGCCATAGTGGTAAAAACCGACGATGCGCTGACCGAAAACGACGTCTTAGACTACTGCAACGGCAAGTTGGCGCGGTTCAAACAACCGCAATCTGTGATTTTCGTCGAGCAAATTCCGCGTAACCCAAGCGGCAAGATCTTGAAGCGCGTGTTACGTGAGCAGTTTCCGGATGCCGCGCCGACCTAGTGGTTAGATGCTGCAAGGGGAGGGTGCATGGAACTTTCTGAGTTAGAGCAAAGATTGCTGCCGTTCTGTCAGGCGCGTTATCGCGGTTCAGTCAAGATTACTGAGGTCATAACGATGCCTGGGCATGCTGGGTTCGCTTATGGATTCAAGGTGGCGCATGACCAAGGCGAAGACGCTTGGTTTATTCGTCTGCCGCCGCCGAATGTAAATTGGGTCGGCACCGCTGATGTGTTGCGCCAAGTGGCGGTGCTGAATGCGCTGGATGGCACCGATGTACCTCATTGTTCGGTGCGTTGGTCTGGTGATGATTTAGAGTGGTTCGGATGCCCCTACTTTGTGGTGCCATGGTTACAGGGCGATGTCTTACGCCTAGGACCAGAGGATTGGGGTTCGTCATTGACTGACGCGCAGTTGCTTGAGTTCGGTCGCCAAGCAATGTCCGCGCTTGCGAAGGTGCATCAGGTAGATACGGCTCAAGTAAGTTACTTAGGAGACCCGGTGCCATTTGCCGATGACGTGGTGCGGTGGGACAGGTTTTACGAAAAAGCGGCAGAACCGCAGCGTTTGGCGGCGGTACCAGAGGTGCGTCAACGGTTGTTGGACACCATTCCAGCAAATGCGCCGGTAGGTATTTTTCACGGCGACTTCCAAACTGCGAACCTGTTCGCAACAGCAGATGCGCAATTGGCCGCCTTGATCGACTGGGAGCTCACCGGCATAGGCGCAACGCTCAACGACTTGGGATGGATCTGCACTTTTAGCGATCCGTTAGCATGGGACCGCACCGCGCCGCGGCCGCATTTTTTGACCCCGGATATCCTTGTTGATTTATACGCTCAAGCCTACGCTGGAGAACTGCCGGACATTAATTGGTACCGGGCTTTAGCCGCGTACAAATTCGCGATCATCAGCGGTTTGAATTTGAGTTTGCATCGGCGCGGCAAACGCGTTGACGAAACATGGGAAACGACAGCGTTGTCAATGCAGCCGCTAGTGGAGCGCGCACTCAACCTTTTGGCTTAGTTAGTCGTCAGGGCAGGGTCCCACCTCCACCTGAATGGTGGAGTGTTCGATTCGATAGCTGTCGCGCAACACGCGCTTAATGTCGGTTACAACCTGCTGTATTCCAACACCTTCCTGCACCAGCGCATGCAGGGTCAATAGCGGTTTTTCAGCGGTAAGTCCCCACGCGTGTACATGGTGAATCTGCACCACGCCCTCAACTTGGTTGGTAAGGCCACTTTTGATTTCGTTCAGATCTAAACCCTGAGGCACGCCTTCCAACAAAATGTGGGTCGACTCTTGCAATATTCGGTAAGCACCGCGACCTAAGATGGCAACAATTAGCAGCGTCAGCACTGGGTCGGCGTACAGCCAGTCAAATAAATATACGGCCAAGGCCGCCGCGATGGCTGCGGCGGAACCCATTAGATCACCCAACACATGCAGGGCTGCGCTGCGCATATTGGTATTGTCGCTGCCGCTGTGCAGCCAACGATAGGCAATTATGTTAACCACGAACCCAAGGCAGGCGACGGCGAGCGCGGGCAGCGGAATCATAGGTTCTGGTTGCAGCAAACGGCTGCTGGCTTCAACAGCGATCCATACCACTAACGCCGCTAAGGTAAGGCCGTTAATAAACGCAGCCAATACCTGAAACCGGTGGTAGCCATAAGAAAGTCTTTCGTCTTGGTCTCGAGCAGACACATGCGCGGCCCACCAAGCTAACCCGAGAGCAACCGAATCCAACAGCATATGACCGGCATCGGCGATCAGCACCAGTGCGTTGGTCCACAGCCCGGCAATCAGCTCGACCATCAAGAATACGGTAGTGAGCAAAAATGCGCGGCGTAACATTACGACATCAGTATTGCCGTGATGATGGCTGTGATCATGTGTGTGTTCAGACATTTGCAGCGGTTCTTAGCAACGGTTAACCAACAGCCTACGGCCTAGAGTTAGCTCTAGGGTCAAGATCAAAATTGTTCGCCTTTGGCCGATCGTTCGAGCATGGCCATCATGTCCATTGTGGCAACGCCCTGGCGTGCGAGGATCTGCTCTGTGCGAGAACGTACGAACTCATCCCAAGCAGGATGCGGCAGCATATAAAACTGCTCGGCAGCCATGGCGTCGAAAACATAGGCCGCAATTTCTTCCGGACTTTTGCCGTTAGCCAACATGGCCTTGGCTATTTCGAATTGCGGATCGTCCGAGTCAATGTGAGGCTGATCAGCTCCAGGACGATTACGCTCTGCGGCGAATATTTGCGTGTCGACAAAGCCGGGGCAAAGCACGCCGGCTCGAACGTTGGCGTCGCGTTGTTCGAGATCAGACTGGATCCCTTCGGTGAGAGCTAGTACGCCGTGCTTACTCACGCCGTAGGAACCGCCCATGGGCATCACTGCCGCCAACGAGGCGGTGTTCACAACATAACTCTCTTCGCCGTGGGCGAGCATATGCGGGATAAAGGTTTGCACACCATACAAAACGCCGTAAAAGTTCACCCCCATGACCCACTGCCAGTCGTCGTCGGGGGCCTCCCATACTGCTTTGCCGGCACTATTGCCGGCGGCCACGCCGGCATTGTTGAAAACCAAATGCACATTGCCAAAAGCTGCGGTTGCCTCGGCCAAAAGATTCTGCACGGAGCTTTTCATCATGGTGTCGGTGACCACACCAATAACGTCGGCTTGACGCCTTTCCACTGTTTCGACGGCTTGATCCAGAGCGTCTTTTTGAATATCGCCCAGCACTACGTTCATGCCTAATTGTGCGCAGTGTTCTGCGAGCCCCAGGCCAATGCCACTTGCGCCGCCGGTGATTACCGCAGTTCTACCACTAAATTCTTGCATGCGAAGCTCCCAAATTTTCTTGCAGTTTAGGCTACCGCCTGCGGCCTCGCTAGCGCGTCGGCGGGATTGGCACCTTACATGGCTGTACAGAATACTTTGGGTTAATCTTTGCGGGTTAACAAAGGGGGAAATTATGCAACGCATGCAACTGGAGTTCGTTGATCGGGTCGCTGTTCTAAAGTTTGATCACCCAGAGGTAATGAATGCCGTGGGCGGCCAAATGCTGCGAGATTTTGGTGAGGCCATTGGTGAAATTAAGTCCCGTGGAACTGATATTCGCTGTCTGTTACTCGGCGGCAATGGACGCGCGTTCTGTGCGGGCGCCAATTTACAGGACGATGAAAAGAGCCAAGGGCCGAAAGAGGCAGGTGGTTCTTTGCGCCATGGCTACCATCCGCTGATGTTCGAATTGCGCGGCTTAGAAATGCCGATGGTTACGGCGGTAAATGGCGCGGCTGCGGGTGTGGGTATGAGTTTTGCCATGATGGGCGATATCGTTTGTGCGTCCAAACAAGCCTATTTCTTACAGGCCTTTGCCCGCATCGGGCTAATTCCTGACGGTGGTGCAACTTATTTGTTGCCGCGCTTGGTTGGCTGGGGTCGCGCGATGGAACTGTCGTTGCTGGCAGAACGCCTACCGGCGGAAACGGCCCAACAGTGGGGTTTGGTGAATCGGCTATTTGACGACGGCGATGCACTGGAGTCGGGCGCTATGGAGGTGGCACAAAAGCTTGCGAATGGACCGCGCTCGCTGGCGTTGATTCGTAAAGCTTATTGGCAAAGCTGGGGTAACAGTTACGAGCAACAGCTTGAGCTGGAAGCGCAGCTACAAAATGAGGCCGGGCGCACTACGGATTTCCGTGAAGGCGTAAGCGCGTTCTTACAAAAACGTGACGCTGCGTTTACCGGCGAATAAGCGGCTGACTACGACGATTAACGAGCGGGGAGAGAGAGTATGAGTTTAGCTGGACGAGTAGCGTTGGTGACCGGTGGTGGCCGTGGAGTCGGCAAGGGCATCGCGCTATCTTTGGCCGAGGCTGGGGCAACGGTTGCAGTTAATTATCGCCGCGACGAAGAAGCGGCGGCGGCAACGGTGGCGGAGATTATTGCTGACGGTGGCAAGGCTCAGGCTTATGCGGCGTCAGTAGATGACTACGAGCAAAACGCCGAGATGGTGGCGGCGATTGAAGCGGATCACGGGCCAATTGGTATCTTGGTCAATAACGCAGGCATCGCCAGTCGTGGGCAAAGTGTTGTGGATACTGATCCTGCAGAAATGCGTCGCGTCGTGGCGACCCATGCTTTTGGACCACACTACCTAGCAAGTCTGGTGCTACCTAGAATGCGTGAGCTTGAGCGCGGCGACATTATCATGATCTCGAGTGTTGCTACCCGTTCTCTGAGTGGCAATGGAGCACCATACAATATGGGTAAGACAGCTATGGAGGCGTTGGCTTACACCTTGGCAAAAGAAGAGCGAGAACACGGCGTGCGGGTGAATATAGTCGCACCGGGTCTGGTCGATACCGACATGGGTCAACGCTTGATCCACGCGGTACAGGGCGTAGAAGATATCCGTACGCTGGATCAAAGCATGCCGTTCGGGCGAGTTTGCCAACCAGAAGATGTGGCTAATGTCGTGCGCTTTTTGGTCAGCAACGAAAATTCGTATTTGACCGGTGAGCGCTTGTACTGCGATGGCGGAGGCCAGAATCTGCGCTAGCCGTTTTCCAGTAGCGTCAGCAACTGTTGTCTTTTCGCTGCAGCGTCGGTGAGAGGCTGCTGGCGAAAGGTGTACACCTCGCTTGGAGTGTATGGCACAAACGGTTCTGGTAAATGCGCGTAGCTCATGGTTATCAGAATCCAGTTCAGTACCTCGGCCAACTCGGCGTCACTCAGCGGTGCATTTGCAGAGCCTGGAACCCGCACCAAATATGCGCGCCCGCCGTCAACTGCCAAAAATTTACCAACAAAGTCCGCCATTGTCGGAATGTCATTGAGACCGCGGCCGTCCACGGCATGACAGCCTTGGCAGTTAAGCATGTAGTTTAGTCGAGCTTGTGCTGGATCCACATTGGCTGCAGTCAGCGCAGTGATCATTTGGCTCTCGTCCGCGGTCACGGCTCCGGTCGCAATGCTTAGCAGCATCAGTAAGCGTGAAGTCACATCAATACCTGCAGGTGTGCGCTTACCGATCGTGCTAATGCGTCCAAGTCGTAACCGCCCTCTAACGTCGAGACAACGCGGCCTTGGCTGAATTGCGTTGCCACATCAACAATCTGTTGGGTAACCCAGCCAAAGTCGTCCTCAGTTAAATTGATGGCGGCAAGCGGATCGGCCTGGTGCGCATCGAAACCTGCAGATACCAGCACCAAGTCGGGCTGATGCTGCTCTAGGGCGGGTAACCAGCTAGTGCTGATCGCGCGACGAAAGTCGTTGCCATCGCAGCCTGCCTCGAGGGGAGTGTTAACGATGTTGGCTTGTTCAAGGTTGTCTAAGCGGTTTGGATAGTAAGGGTGCTGAAAACTTGAACACACCATAATCTCTGCTCGGTCTTTGCAAATATCCACAGTGCCGTTGCCGTGGTGCACGTCAAAGTCAACAATCGCCACGCGTTCGATGTCAGGATGTTCAAGGGCATGCAGTGCCGCAATGGCAACGCTATTGAGCAAACAAAAACCCATGGCTGAGCCGACTTCAGCGTGGTGTCCCGGCGGTCTTACTGCACAGAACACACGGTTTATCGCTGTTTTTAATACATCATCAACGCCACTGCATACGGCACTGGCCGCCAATCTGGCGGCGCCGAGGCTGCGCTCGCCCATCCAAGTGTCTGGGTCCAAAGGCACGATGCCCTCGGTTGGCTCGCTGCGCTGCAAAAAACGCAGGTATTCAGGAGTATGCGCCGCCAGAATTTGTGCATCGGTTAAATCTGTCGGTTCGCGCAATGGGCAATCTGCGGCGATGCCCTCACGCTCGAGGTGCGCCATCAAATGACTGAGCCGTTCCGGGCGCTCGGGATGACCTGCCGCCACCTCGTGGTGAATAAATTCTGGATGGGTATAAATATGCATAGATCAGAATATGCCCGAAGCGTGCAACACAACCAAGGCTTACATCTAACTGGCCGTAAGGGTGACTTGCTTGTGGTCGTGACTGACCCGTAGCACGGTGCGTAGCCCGGTGAGATAAGCGTTGCCGAGCGCCGGCTCGGCGTTAATTTCGCTCACGTTAATTGTGCGCTGATGAACCGTGGCCAGATGCACGAGCACCTGATTTATTTTCGCTAGTTGAGAATGCTCTGCAGGCACGAGGTAGCGCAAACGGGCCCCGTAATTTTCTACCACTAGGGCTACCTCGCCGTCACAGAATGCTAAGTAGTTACCTTCAACCCGGCGCGGCAACTGGTCTGCAGCGAGCCCAAGACCGCAGGGTGCAATAGGGTCGGTAGCTGCTAACCAAAAATGATCGTACATATTGAGTTTTGTGCTCATGGCAGTGATGGAACTTGGGGTGGCAAATTGCGGCGTGTCTGCGTCTTTGACGAAGTGGCCCATAGTCACTTCGCCCGCCAATTCCATAATGCGCAAGGCAGCAAAAGCGTCGCGCCAACGCCAGTGCCCCTGGGCATTGCCATCGCTGCATACGGGCAGCCGTTCACGGTTGACCAAATCGCGATTAATCCAACCGTAGCGATCCAGCAGCAATCGCACTCGCTCTTTGTTGGCTTCCAGTCTATCCAGCGGATCGGAAATCTCGCTGACGGGGCTGAGCCACCAATTGCCGGCCCAACTTGGGGTTGCGCGAAAGCCCGGTACCCTTCGGCGGCTGCTCCGAGAACGGTGCTCGGCACGTTCAAGGTTGAATTTGCGCAGTAGGCCTTGGCGCAGTGGTTCTAAGGTGTCACAGCATAACTGGCCGTGCCAGACGGCCTGCCACCACTGCTCGTTAAGTTCGGCTGCACTCAGGTCGCGTTCTTCGAACACTGCCCGGTCTGCCAGTTGCCCGTAGCTGTAGCGGCCTTGTGGATCGGTGAAAAGGCCTGCCAACGAGGTAGTTTGCTGTGGGCCGAGTAACGCTAAATCCTCTGGATAGCCAAACGTTATGTGTTGCTTACCGGTGCCGTGCCAACGCATTTCATAACCCTGTATCGCGGCATCTAAGCTTGCGGTGTTTTGGCCGCGTGCAGGCAGCAGATCGTTGAGCCAGGTAGATAAAGCAGCAGGGTAGGTTCGCAACAACTCCAGCGCAGACAGGGCAAGTTCCTCATTGGGCTTGGCGCTGAGTTGATGCAGGTTCGACCAATACCCTACGAGTCCTTGCAGAGTTAATGGCGCTATCGTCTGGCGCCGCGCAGCGCGCTGAAAGCGAATCAAACTCTCTAGGTTTTCGGCGTCACACCAAAAGCGCTCGTTGCTGCCTTGAACAAGTTCGCCCTGCACAAATGTTTCGTCGGCACTGAACAGGCCGGCTGCCGTGTTGGGTAAAAGCGCCCCAATCTCTGTTTCGGTAAGCGGCCCGTAAAAAGACAGAATTTCGCGGTTCAGTTCTAGCAGCGAGCGTTGTTCAAGGAGTTGAGGCGCGTCTGTGGGCGGCTTGCCGACGAGCAGCCCCTGCTCGTGCAGGCCATGCAACAGTTCGATATGCGTTACGTATTGGCGCGGTCCGGCATGTACTGTTCGCAGACTGTCCGGCAGCTCGAGTTCTGCCGGTAGTTCCGAAAGCGGGATCAATATCCGCTCTTTAAGCCATTCCGCCCAATCCTCAGCAGTGCTTGGTTCGTAACCCGGCGCCCGACGCTGACGTTTGGCTACGAACTCGGCAATAGTGCTGCGATCGATTTTTGGCCGCAATGTCGGATCAAACACTGCGCGTTGAATAAGGTCAGCACTCATGGCGCTGGGGTCTTCGTCTTCTGGTGTATCGTCCGCGTACATGTAGCGACTGACTTGGTCGAAGGTCACACTTTGGGCAAAGGGACTAGGCGTTTGGGTGACCACGAGGCTCGAGCGGATTTCGCCTGCTTGCGCGGCAGTGAGTCGCGAGCCCAGGCTTGCTAGATCGAATTCGTCCTGCAGACAGGTCCGCCAGGTTTCCAGCATGATCGGAAAGTCTGCCAGCGACTTAATCTTGCTCATCAGCTTTTTCGCCTGCAGACGGCTCATCCACAGCGGCAGGCGCTGGTTAAAGCGCTGCTTGTTGAGCAATAGGGCCCGTCCGGCACATTCGCGAAAGCGTGCGCCAAAAAAGCCAGAGGCCTCGAGTCGCTGCCGTAATAACGCCAGCAAATTGTCCTGGTTGACCCAGCTCAGCAATTGATCGGCAAAGTCTGGCACAAGACCTTCGTTAAGACTTTTGCACTGAATAACCACCACATTGTTGTCTACGTGCATTTCTGGTTTGCAGCCGGTGTGCGCCTGCCAAGCCACGCTTAGTGCCAAAGCCCAAGGTCGATTGATCTTGCCCCCCCAGTAGGTATGGATAACCAACTGCTGCGGTTGGTCCGGGCCTTGATAGCCGGCCGGCCCCGCCAGCACATGCTCAAACAAAATGTGTTCGCGATGGGGTAGGGGGGCTTGTGTATGTTCACGCTGGCGCTGTAAAAAATCCACAAGTTCGGCCGCTGCCGCAGGCTCGAACTGTTGGTCGTTGGTGAGTTCATCGCCCAGATTCAACTTACTCCGCAATCGATCTTCAGCGTGGTAGAGGAATTCGCCAATCTGCGCTGAAAAGTGCACCGACCGATTAAAGGTTTCACTGCGCCAAAATGGCGGCAGTGTATTACCGCTGCGCGCCTCGGTGACCAAGACGTCGTTATGGGTAATGCTATGAATGCGCCAGTGCTGGGTGCCTAAGGTGAAGTTGTCGCCAATAGTTGCTTCCCAGACGAACTCCTCGTCTAGCTCGCCCAGTTTAGCCCCACTGTCTTTGTGCTTGAGCTGGAAGTACCCACGGTCAGGAATAGTGCCGCCAGAACTATACAATGCCAGCACCGCTCCACGATTCGCCTTAACCCGCTGGGTAACCCGATCCAACACTATTCTGGGTTTGAGTTCCCGAACGCGGCTGCCCTCAAAACGGCCGCTGAGCATGTCGATTACCAAGTCGTATTGATCGCGGTCAAGTTCGTGGTACGGACTGCACTGACGCAGGAGGTTGTAAATGGAATCAACACTGCGCTCAAAGTTCGCCACCATACCAATAATGATTTGCGCCAACACATCTAAGGGGTTGTACAAGAGCTGCAACGGCTCGATGTCGCGCTGCGCGACAGCACGGGCCAATGCAGCGGCCTCGACAAAATCTTGCGCATGGCTGGGATACAAACAACCACGACTGACTTCGTTAACCCGGTGACCGGCGCGGCCAATACGCTGCAGGGTAGCGGCGACACTCGGAGGAGACTGCACCATGATCACTTCGTCTAAGTCACCGATATCGATGCCCATTTCCAGGGAATTAGTAGCGACAATGGCGTCCAACTCACCGGCCTTTAAGCGAGTCTCAACGGTATGACGAACGTCTTTCGCCAAGGAACCATGATGGGCATAGGCTTTGGGTTGGGTAGCGTCTTGATTGATTTCTAGGGTGATCTTCTCCGCCAGGCGGCGACTGTTGACAAACAGCAGTGTCGAGCGGTTGTGGTCAATGCGTTGGCGAAAGTCAGCACACAAGGGTTGCCATATTTTTTCGCCGCGCTCCGCCGCGGCATGAGCCGCGGCCGGAAACTTAATCTGCAAATCAATTTGCTTGTCACCAGCGGCGTTGACTTGTTTGATCCGGCGCGGTTGGCCGTCCGCCGCAAAGCCACCAAAGTAGCGTGCAACTTCTTGCAGTGGTGTAACCGTAGCGGACAGAGCAATACGTTGAAATTCCCCAGCGAGTTCGCTGAGTTGCTCTAGCGCCGCCATTAATCGTACACCGCGGCGGTTCTCCACCAAGGCGTGGATTTCATCAACGATCACAGTGGCCACATCTTGCAGTGCAGTTTGGCCTTTTTGTGTGGTCAGCATCAGCGCCAAACTCTCTGGTGTTGTGATAAGAATGTCCGGCGGCTTGCGCAACATGCGCTGACGTTCGCTTTGTTCGGTATCGCCAGAACGCACTCGTACTTGTAGTGGTGGCAGGCCATAGTCCGCCACTAATTGCGCAAGCGGTGTCAGCAGATTTTGTTGAATGTCATTGTTTAGCGCTTTCAGCGGCGAGATGTACAACACCTTGGTGCTACCAGTACCCAAGCTGCCGCCGGCGAATTGGCTCAGTGACCACAAGAAAGCGGTCAGGGTTTTGCCACTGCCGGTCGGTGCGGTGATCAGCGCGTGTTCGTTTGCTGCGATTACCGGCCAGCTTGCTTGCTGCACGGCGGTAGGCGCACTGAAATTCTTTTCGAACCAGCTACGAATAGATGGATGGAAAGCGTCGAGGCTATTCATCGCATACCGCAGTTAGCAGTTGATGGGGCGGCCGTGCGGAGTCGCTTATGACAGATTATGGTTATCATGGCGGCTTTTAGTGTAGGCGAAAGCGAACGTGTTAGCTGTGTTGTCATTTCTGCGTACCGCTATCGCGATGATGGTGGGCAGCTTTGTCTGGTTTGTGGTCAGCAATGGGCTAGGCGAGTCAACATCGGTGATGGCGCTGCTGCCGGTTTGGCTTGGCGGACTGGCCGGTGGTGTGGTCTGCACGTTGTATTCAGCGCGTCAGGGTGTAGCTATGGCAGCGGTCAGCGGTTTGTTGTTAGCGCTGATATTCTTGTGGTTTCGTCACATCTATCTGGCGTTGCCAGTCACCGGTAGTGCGTTGGTAGCGCTGTGGCCGCTGTGGTTTCCACCGGCTTACTACGTGGGCGCTTATGGTTATGTGTTGTTTTTGCTGCGCAGCAGGAGATAGGCCGTGCGGGATTTGTTGAGGTTATTCGCACCAGGTCAGCGGGTATTTATAGCTGGCAGCAGTAACGAGCCAACCGGACTATTGCGCGCAATGGCTGAACTAGAGCTACCAGAGCGGTTGAACTTTGTGCAATTTCCGCTGCCAGGGTTGAATGCGGTGGACGTTACCGCTTGGAACAACAGCGCCACCTTGACCACCTTCTTCATGACCCCAACTCTAGCCAAGGCAGATGCCCAACGGGTGCACTATCTGCCCATGCAAATGCGCGCAGTATTCGATTATTTGGCCGAAGATTTAGATGTGTGTTTGCTGCAGGTGGCCTACGACCGCGACGGCGTGCTGCGCCTGGGGCCAAATGTGGACTTTGCTGCGGCCGCACTCAGCGCTGCCAAAGTAGTTATCGCCGAACTTAATAGAGGCATAAAGGCACCGTTAGGTTGCCCACGGATTGAATTGACGCAAATTGACTATGTGTTTGAAAGCGAGCGCACGTTGGCGGCAATACCTGCACCTAAAATAGACGCTGCCGCCTTGACGATTGGTAAGCTGGTGACGGAACTTGTCAACGACGGCGACTGCATTCAAACGGGAATCGGCGCAATTCCGGCGGCGATTCTGAATGAGTTAAAAATTAAGAATGACCTGGGTCTACATGGCGGGTTGCTGGATGCCGGAGGTCAGCGGTTGATCGCAGCTGGCAACGTCAATGGCGTGCGAAAATCTATTGATCAAAGGCTGCATGTAACCGGCATGGCGTTGGGCGACAGCGACTTGATCGAGTGGCTGGCGCAAGAGCCAACAGTGATATTTCGTGGCGCTGATTATACTCATGAAGTCCGAGCCATAGCGCAACTCGACAATTTTGTGTCTATCAACTCCGCGGTGGAAGTGGATCTGTTCGGCCAGGTCAACGCCGAGTACGCGGGCGGTAAACAGATCTCAGGTACCGGCGGTTCAGTGGATTTTATGCGCGCTGCTAAAGCGTCAAAAGGCGGGCGATCTATAGTGGCGATGAACGCGACGGCTCGCGGCGGCACAGTCTCGCGCATCGTGCCTCAGGTGGATATGGTCACCGCACTGCGCACTGACGTCGACATCGTGGTGACAGAGTTTGGCGTTGCGCAGTTAAAAAACTTGCCGAACCGCCAGCGCAAAGACGCGTTAATAGAAATAGCGGCACCGCAGTTTCGGGACGAGTTGCGGGGATAACCCCGCCAGCAAGCGTGCCGCCTTTTCTGGGCAGCATGCCTATGTCGTCACCTCCACAGGTCATCGAGTTGACTCAAGAAGAAGGCGACCGCCTTCACAAACTCTGGAGCTTACTCACTAGGAGGCGTACTCCTTCACAAACTCTGGAGCTTATTCAAGAAGAAGGCGAACGCCCTCACATACTCTGGAGCTTATTCAAGAAGAAGGCGACCGCCTTCACA
>NHET02000036.1 GCA_002170355.2 Gammaproteobacteria bacterium TMED92 | reverse complement strand
TTCGGACCGGCGCATAGATTTTAAGCTACAACCTGGATGCTCGCTCAATGCGCTCCGAGAAATGCTCATATTCTCGTCGTTTGGGAAGATAGTTGGTAAAGCATCGACTGAGTGCTGAAAGCCGAAGGAAAGGCACAATTACCGCTAAGACCAAAGAAATAAAATCTTCATAGACAAAAACATAGAAATTGATATTCTTCAGTCTGTTAACTTAAAGTTCACAGAAGCGCTATCGAAAAAACCTCTACGGGTCCGTAGCAGGACTGACCAGCCAATTGGCTATGATAGATGTAAACGAAAGGTAAACATTCAGCTCAGGGTAAGATCGTTAAAAATTGCAAGATGTTGTTGCAATCCCAAAGGCTTCCCCAGGTAGACGTTACGCAGTCAAAAAAGGAGATAAAGATGGCCGCTGCTAGAAATGGTTGGGCAGGAAAAGCAATATCGATAGTATCGATGATAGCACTTGTGTTCGGCCTATCGGTCAAACCGGTATTCGCGGCGCAAGCACCCGCGAGTGAGAGCAGTTCCTCAACCGCGTCGTCCTCAGGTTCAGGTACCAGCGCAGGGTCTGGTGCCGGCGCGTCGGGCACCGGCGCAGGAGCTACGGGAGCTGGTGCGGGAGCCACAGGCGCCGCAGGAGCAGGCGCGGCGGCAGCCGGTGCAGGAGCCGCCGCGGCGACGGGTATAGCTGGCGCTATCGCGGCGGTTGGTATTGGAACTGCTGTTGCTATCGGAGTGGTGGGTGCTGCGTTGGTCGCCACCGTTGTGAACAATGATGATGANGACGANGANGACAACGCCGANNGNGGNGANGGTAGNGATGGCGGCGANGGNAGNGATGGCGGCGANGGNAGNGATGGCGGCGACGGAAGTGACGGCGGCGATACTGGTGGCACCACGGGAACCACCGCGACGACTGCAACCACCGCGACGACTGCGACGACTGCAACGACTGCGACCACGGCAACCACTGCGACCAGCGGTACGTAACAGGCATAATTCGGGACAAGGGCAGCCTCAGGGCTGCCTTTTTTTTGGCCGCTAGAAAGATCGCAAACGATAACTATTGTAAGCTTGCAGATGTTCGTAANCTTGGAATCGTAATGATCCTGTATCCTGTTTGTTGTTATCGAGCGAGACGCTTGGTGGGAGCTCTGATGGTGCTCTTGGTCGGTGGGTGCAGTTTTCACTCGAACCAGTGGAATGCACTAACGAGTCTTTGGCACCAACAAGAACAGGGTCCGCAAAAAAACTGGCAAGTAGAATGGTCTACACGGGTCATCGACGTCTTTGCGATAAACGCAGGGAAAGAGATTATTTTCGCCGATGGCGACGGGCTCTTGGTGCGCTTTGATGGACAGCAAGTTCGGCAAGTAAAGGGGTTGTTGCCTAATGACGATACGTTATACATCGAACCGGAGTCGGCCACGGATGAGGAGCTATTGACCTTCAGTTATTCAAGCACGGGTAGCCGGTTTGGCAAAATTTCGTGCACGGTTTGGAAGCTCGTTAAAGAATCTTCCGCAGCTAATCAACGACTCAGCTCAGTGTACGAGCAAAAATGTGCAGCTACCGAGGCGGCGATCATCCATTCGTTAACGCTGAATAAGGATAAACAACTTATGGCGTTGTCCTTTACACTGCACCCCGCGTATCCGCCGGCGAGTATTCGCTATCTGGGGAATTAATTCGACGCTAGGATGCCTCACCGCTACAATCGCGATAAATCGTACACTCAAAGTTAGTCCTACAAGCTCATGCAGTTACCCTTCAAGCCGATGCCCATGATTGCAGTCGCCGGGCTCTCCAGCCTAGTGGGCGGAGCCTTAGGTGTGTTGTTATTGGTGCTTATGTTGCTGCTCACGCAAGTCAGTATTGGTAGGGAAAACGCCGAAAAGCACGGCATTTCCGAGAGCAGTGCCTCGCGCATGGGGGGAGTTGCCATCGCCGTTGGGGTGCTGTTGTTTTGCGGTATCGCGGTTTCGAATCATTATGCAACGTCTAGTGTCAGCGACCTTAGGGGTTTATTTCGCGGCTACGAGTGGGCACCGTTGTTGCTAGGATTTATCGGGCTTGTAGAAGACATTACGCAACGCATTAGCCCACGCCGCCGATTGATCGTGATGCTGCTCCTGGTCTGCTTAACCCTGATCATTACGCCGTCCCTACTGCCACAACAAGTGGAGTTTTTGGTTTTCGTTGAGTCGTTAAACCATCCGGTCGTCATGACTCTCGCCACAACTATCATTGTGGTCGGCTTCATTAATGCGGGAAACATAGCCGACGGTGCTAACGGCTTATTGTCAATCACCGCGCTGTGTGTTTTTTACCTCGCGTATCAGCACATTCAGTCGGTCGTATTCTTTGGCTTGTTCGTCAGTATTGCTGTTTTCGCTTTGTATAATTTAGCCTCCGGGCGAATATTCCTTGGTGATTTTGGATCCTATGGTCTCTCCGCCATGATGGCTTTTGCGTGTNTAGATCTGTTGGCAGTAAGTGGAGCTTCAATTTGGTTTTTTGCGGCGATCTTGAGTTATCCCTGTACTGAAGTGGTTCGAGTAATCGCCAACAGGTTACTGCGTANTAAGTCGCCATTTGCTGCGGATAATAGCCATGTCCACAACAAGATATTCCTTGCTCTCAAACGGCGTGGCGTGCCTAGCTTGGTCGCNAATTCTGCNACTGGAATCATNATTAGTGGGCTGTTTTCAGTGCTGCCCACTGTNCTCNCNGTNTCAGGNNTACTGCCCTGGACNTCATCACTCTGGTTNGGCTANTTCGTTGTCGGCATTTTGGTGCACTTAGGACTTAGCTTGTTGAGTCGGCAATACGCCGAAAAANGCGTCGTTGGCGAGGCCTGATGNATTGGAAAATATTTGCCTGGCTCGACATCGCAGCCATACTTTGATTTCATATCGAGCGAAGTATTTTTATCGGTTTTTAGCAGGAAGGAAGTGGTAATGGCCATGATTCTCAATGAAGAGCAAACGATGCTCAAAGACAGCGCCAAAGATTTTTGTGCGACCAATGCGCCTATCGGGCAGTTGCGGCAATTGCGAGACGCAGCAAACCCTGATGGCTTTGATCGTGATACCTGGGGCTCGATGGTTGAATTGGGTTGGGCGGCCATTCCGTGGAGCGAGGATCACGGCGGACTCGCGTTTGGCTACAAAGGCTTAGGTGTTGTGACAGAAGAATCGGGCCGCACTTTAACCGCCAGCCCTTTGTACGCGTCTGTGTGGGTCGGTGGAACAGTCATTAACTTAGGCGGTTCGGAAGCGCAAAAGGCAGAGTTGCTCCCGCAGTTGGCCGCTGGAGAGTTGTTGTTGGCGTTGGCCCTTGAAGAGTCGCACAAACATAATCCATATGGCATTAGCACCACAGCGGTGGCTAACGGCGATGAGTATGTGTTGGAGGGCAACAAGACCTTTGTCTTAGATGGACACGTGGCTGACAAGTTGATTGTTGCTGCGCGAACCTCGGGTGAGGCGGGTTCTGAGGAAGGTATTAGCTTGTTTTTGGTAGATCGTAATGCTGAGGGTGTAACGGTAACCCGAACCATCATGGCGGATTCGCGTAACGCAGCGAACGTCACCCTGAATGCGGTAAAAGTAGCCGGTGACGCGCTGATTGGCGGTGTTGATAAGGGTAGCGAAATCTTAGATCGGGCATTGGATATCGCGCGTATAGGAATAAGCGCCGAAATGCTTGGAGGAATACAAGAGTGTTTCGAACGAACCATTGAATACCTAAAAGAGCGCAAGCAATTTGGTGTAGCCATTGGGTCGTTTCAGGCGCTTAAGCATCGCGCCGCAGATATGTTTTGCGAAATCGAATTGTCGAAGTCGTGCGTACTGGAAGCGCTTACGGCCCTTGATGAAGGTCGCGAGCAAGACGAAGTATCGAAATTGGCCAGTTTGGCGAAAGCAAAGGTAGGGGAAACATACAATCTTGTGTCTCGAGAAGGTGTGCAAATGCACGGTGGCATCGGTATGACCGATGAATTCGACATAGGATTTTTCATAAAGCGAGCGGCGGTCGCGGAGCAGACTTTTGGCGACGTGAACTTCCACCGCAACCGTTACGGAGAATTAGAAGGCTATTAGGCATTCACCGGGGCTTTAACAAGCTCGCCAAAATCAAACAGGGCGCCAAGCGCGCCCGTTTTTATATTCGATGCATGCGTTATTTCCAGGACTCCAGCGATGGCTATGCTCTGGAGAATGGTCAAAGCCGCCGCAGCGGTAACCTAAGAACCCCTGTGAATGCCGATAACGTGGCCAATGCGCTCGCTCTGTGGCAGCGCTTTGTGAGCGCTGAATAAAACGTCTAATTGAGCGAGTACCGATGCAGGAAAGGCGGCTGANCGCCGGCTGTTCATGTCGACATGCAAAGTGATCTGTTCCGAGGTTGCTGCTAGATAACCTTGTTCGCAGTGGTACATTTCTTGAAAAAAGTGCAGCCGCTTGTGGTCGAAATCGAGCAATTGCAATCGAACTTCAACGGCATCATCCAANTTCAGCTCTTGTATGTAGTGCAGGTGTACCTCTAGAGTGAAACAAGAGCCGGCCCNGCTGGCCGCATAGTCGGCACCGATATTCAGCAGGTCAAAAAAATGGTCGACGCCTCGATCAAAGATAACGTTGTAATAGGCCATGTTTAGATGGCCGTTGTAGTCAATCCAATCTTCTAGTACACGTTCAGGTGGGCACACGATAGGCGCCGGCGATCCATTGGTGATCACAAACATTCCCCCGACAAACTATTGATCCATTCGTCGATCAACGCTATTCCCTCGTGATGTGCCAGTGTCCGACCTAGCTCTGGCATCATAGCTGCTGCTTTGGTACTGCTCAGTCGATAGGACAGGATCGATTGTTCGGCATGGCCCGGTACGATCGAATATNGGCGACCGCCGGAGCCGCTCCCGGCCGCGATCGGTGGTTTGCAAAACCCCATCTTGTCTTGAGGATGTTCAGCGTAGTTGAGTAACAGCCCCGAAGTATCGGCAGCGCCATGTGGGTTGTGACAGTGTCCGCAGTTAATGTCGAGGTAAGAGCGCGCGCGGTGAGCTATGTCTGCGCTGTCATCATCCATAGCCGCGTTTGCTGGCAGTGGTAAGGCCACCCCGGTAAGTTTGCCGTGCCGTTGCCAACGTTGGATTTGGTTGTCGCCATGTATTGGATCAACGCGATTAAGGTGGCGCGCTTTTGGGCCTATGGGCAACAGCAGTCCACTGGTGTGATTGGTTGCGTGACAGGACGCGCATTGGTTTTTGCTCGGCACCAGATAGTTTATCGAGTCGCCGTCGGCTGTTGGCAATTGTTGTAATGCTCCCGTGATAGTCAGGAAGGCATCGTCTCCTGACCAAACGTAAGGCAGTGCGTCCCAACCATCAGCTTGCTTAACCAGGAGTCGAGTCTCAATCAAACGATAATGGTCTAGATCGATCTGTTGAGGATTGCCTGACCATGAGGCCTGAGTGAGGACGGCCGCGTTGCCATCGATCGGATAGAAGAAGGTTTTGCTGATAACGCTACCAACAGGAAACGTAAAAGTATCGTCTGGGTGATACTGCGCTTGTGTTCCGTTGGGGATATAAACGGTGCGCAATTTTTGCGCGTAGTCAGAAAATAGCGCGGTATTTAATGCATACACCGAACTGTCAGGATGAACCGCAAGGGTATCGCCTTGCTGAACGACCAGACCCCAATCGGACAATCGCTCTGGGTAGCTGCTGGCATCAAAGTGGCGAATCTGTGGCTCGCCGCAGGCACCGAGCAGCGCTAGCAGCGAAAACCTGCAAAAGATCTGGCGTAACAAGCTCACAAGTTAACGGCTCGCCAGTTCAATTGGCAGCATTTTTTCCACGGTGCATTGGTGCCGCTGCATATCTACGCCGGCGTTTGCGAACTCGTTGCCGGCGTCGATGCTCAACAATTCTGCATCGCCGTTATCAACGCAAATAATCGGCGTATCGCTCGAGCGCTCTGGATCCACAATACCGTCCCAAATGATGTCGGGAAATGCACCTTCCTCTCCGTACAGTGCAGTCTTCAGTTGTGTGAGATAGTCCATTCCGGGCTTAGTGCCGCCACCCTCGAACGTGTTGTTATAGATGAAAATTTCCTCAGGATAGGGATCGAATTCGGCGGCCAGTTCACGCTGGCCAGCATAGTTCGCGCTAAAGTAGCTTGAGATAACGATGTGGGCGGTGTCGTTGTTGCTGAAACGATTATTGAATACCTCAACTTTATCGTTTGAGTTTATCAGCACGCCCGACCCGGTGGGCACCCCGGACACGGCAGTGCCAGGGATCGCAAAGTTTGTAGTGTTATTGCTATGGATGTCGTTATCAAACACACGGGTCGCGTATCCACGTTGGGGAATACCCGGCATATTAAACACCAAAATACCGCCGGTATTATTGTTGGCGATGTTGTTGTAGACATCTGCGCCAATGGTATTTTCGACTTCGATACCTGCCACGTTATATTCTGCTCGGTTGTTGCGAACAACGACCTGTCTGGATTGGCCTACATAAATGCCGGCATCGGAAGCAGCAATGGCGACGTTGCCTTCTAACAGCACGTTGGTGGTTTGGACAGGATAGATNCCGTAGGCGCCGTTTTCGGTATCCGGGCCGTTTGTCCACTCGGTACGAATCCGTCTGATTGTAATGTTGTCGCCCTCGTTGACCTTAAGTGCGTCGCCGATCGTGTCTTCGATCGCCAGGTCCTCGATGACGAAGTTACTCGCATTGACAGATAACCCCTCGGCACCCGCAATCTGACCCTTGAAACTCAAAATCGACTGATCCATGCCCGCCCCACGAATGGTGACATCATCTGTATTCAAAATGAGCGAACGCTGGAAGGTAAAGGTACCTGCGGGGATTTCTATGACGTCACCAGGAACGGCGGTTTCTAACGCCTCGCGCAAGACTTCGGTATAGGGCTTTTCAGGTTCCGCTGCACAGCCCAGTAGCAACGCTGATGTGGCAAGCACGCCAGTCAAACGCTGCATGGTAAACGTAAAAGAGCTAGACATAATATTTCCCCCCAAAAAGTCTTATGTAGCGAGAGCTAGAGCAGCACAAGCGTTCGATCAATGGCCCAATAGCTCGCTAAGATTCCCATCATAAAGGCAGCGCTAGTATACAAATGAGCCTCATTATAGTTGAAGCGTCGGGTGAGAGCATGCCACAGTCGCGCAAGCAGCAAGAAGGCTGTAATGATGAGTATTTGGCCCAGTTCGATCCCCACGTTGAACAGCAATAAACTCATAGCGATTGCGTCCTCTGGCAAACCAATGTCGTTTAATGCGCCGGCAAAACCCAGTCCGTGGAGCAAGCCAAAAGCGAAAGCCATTGCCCAGGGCTGGCTCCGCGTCAGTGCAGAGCGCCGCTGTTCTTCTTGTGCTAACTCGCGCGCGAGAAACACGATGGATATTGCGATCACGGCTTCCACGGGCCCCTGGGGCAGGCTCACTAATTCGAAAATAGACATCGCCAAGGTGATGCTGTGAGCGATCGTGAAGGCGGTAATTGTCTTTAATAGCATTATTGGTGCGCGAATAAACAGCACCAAGCCGATGACAAACAGAACGTGATCAAGACCAAGCACTAGATGTTCGATACCGATCACAAGATAACTAACGGATTCACTGTCGTTTGAGGCTAAATTTAGGCTTGGATCCGTCGGCCGGAGTATGAAATTTTCATAGCCGCCGTCCTGCGCGACTACGCGAACCATCACATCCGTTAGGGAGGTTTGAAGCCCCCTGATGTGCACCGACCCCTCCTCGAGAGCGCAGGGCGCTTGCCAAAGTTGCACTAAGGCGTTTGCGGTTATGCTTGGTGGTCCGATCGGCAATAGTTCACAGCTTGGCTCAAACACTGGCTCTATAGGCAGGCGCCGATTTTCTACTACCGGCTGCTTCCACAGCACCTCGTAAGTTGGTGTGCTAGCGGTGTCGCTGACGTTGGAAATCTGCAAAAACGCGGGTCTAACTTCATCGGCAGAGCTGACCGTGCTGGTGATCAGCGCAGCGAGCAAAAGAGCAACCGTCGCAACGGATCGGTTGATCAAGGTGTTGCTGCCGGTGGCTCAGGCAATTGCACCTCATAGCGCTCATTCAACGCCTGATAGTATTTGGCATTCGCGTCTTTACGTCGCGCTTGTTGCCAGTCTGCGAGAACTCGATCACGCACCTCGTCAAAACTGAGAGTGCGACTTGGGGTGACTTTTGTAAGCCGCACGGCATGCCAGCCGTATGCCGACTGCAGGGGACCTTGCCACTGCTCTGCCGCCGTCAAGGCACTCAAAGACGCGGCAAACTCGCGCCCAAATAAGTCGCCGACTTCGCGCTCTGAGCGCTGTGCGTACTGTTTTTGCAGCATAAAGGGATCGCCANCCAAATTTGGGTCGGTAACTGCGCGTTGCGCCATGGCCTGCGCGTCGTTGCGCCGATCACTAGAAAAATACCGGTGTTGGAAGCTATAACGCTGCGGCTCTTTGTAAGCGGAACTGTTATCCAAATGAAATTGCTGCAGAGTCGTTTGTTCAGGTGTAGCGCTGACAGCAAGGTCCTCGGTGAGGAAGGTCAGTTTTTGCACCATGCGTCGACGCACAATAGTGTCGTTTACATCCAAACCAAGGCGTAGTGCCTCACGGTAATAGATCTCCTCTTTTATGTGTTGGTCGAGTAGCCCTTGCAACTCGCGGGGAGTGGGTTGGCGTTGCATCTGCATGGCCCATTGCTGAGCCAAGCGATCGATGTCTTGGTTGCGGATCTGAATGGTAGTCTGGTCATCTGCGCCGGTCCCCCCAGCAATGACAAACAGCAAACCTCCGATAATGAGGAAGGCGACAAGTGGGTCGCGATACCACCGTGCTCGCATAGGTTATCCAGCGAACTGCGCGAGATGGTAGTCGTGGTTACCGAATTGCGCATCGATCACCAGCAAGCGCTTAAAGTAGTGAGCGATTCGCAATTCCTCGGTNATGCCCATACCGCCATGCAGTTGCACCGCATTTTCGCCGATAAAAATGCCATTTTTGCCGATTAAATATTTTAACGCGTGAACCGTTCTCTGGGCGGCATCGCCACGTTGAACGACTTCAAGGGTAGCGCGGTACAGCATTGACTTGCACTGCTCGTACTCCATAAACATGTCCACCATCCTGTGTTGCAACACCTGAAAATCGGATAATGGCCGATCAAATTGTTCACGCTCTTGGGTGTACGCGACAGTGTCTTTATACAACACTTCCATTGCGCCTACGGCTTCGGCCGCTAACGCCAAAATGCCGTCAATAGCCACACGATTGAGCACAGAGAAACCACCTTCTGCGCAAGCAAGTTTCGCTTCAGCAGCGACCGCTACGTTAGTGAACTCGACTTCGGCTGCGCGTAAGCCATCGACGGTCGGAAAGTCATGAACTGTCACTCCATCGGCTACGGTGTCCACCAAGAATAGTTCAATTCCAGACTCTTCAGTTTGTGCGCCGCTGACTCGAGCGCTAACAATCAGCGCATCAGCACTAGCGGCGTGCAAAACCATACTCTTACGCCCGTTGAGAACGAAGCCGAGAGGGTTTTCCTCAGCTCTTGTGACGACATCATTGAGGTCGAAGCGGGCCTGTTCTTCGGCATAGGCCAAGGTCAGTTGTTTGCTGCCATCAGCGATGCTGGGCAGCCACTCACTTTGTTGAGCCTCATTCCCGCCATTTTTAAGCGCGCTGNCGGCAAGTACGGCGCTGGCAAAAAACGGTTCTAAAATCAAACCTTTGCCCAGTTGTTCCATCAACACCATGGTGTCTGCTTGATTACCACCAAAACCTTGATGCTCTTCAGGAATAGTCGCCGCTAGCCAGCCGAGATCCGCCATGGTTTGCCAGTGCTCGCTGCTAAAACCTTGNTCAGANAGCACCGTGAGTTGTCGCTGATCTAATGGGTATTGGTCGTTGATGAAGCGTTCGACGCTGTCGCTCAACAGTTGTTGTTCTGCAGACAAGTCGAAATTCATTTTTTCAGTCCCAATACGTTTTTCGCGACGACGTCCCGTTGCACTTCTGATGCGCCGCCGTAAATGGTGTACGCGCGGCTCGCCAGGTAGCCAGACATTCCGCCGTGGGCGAACTTATGCCCTACCGGAGTGGCTCCCCAAGCGGCTGAGTAAATGCCGCCTGCTTCTACAGTGAGCTTTTGTACTCGTTGCTGAATCTCTGTTCCTTTCAATTTGAGAATGGACGACTCTGGGCCTGGCTCAGCACCAGCGGCTGCGCTGGCAAGCGAGCGTAATTCGGTAAACTCAGTCGCCATAAGTTCGACCTCAAGTTCTGCCAATTTCATTCGGTAACTGGGGTCGTCTAACAAACTGCCATTGCCGCGAGTAACGCTGCCAGCTTGCTTGCGGAGTTTCTCCAACGCCACCAGCGAACGCGATATCCCCGCCAAGCCAGTGCGCTCGTGGGCCAACAGACCCTTGGCGTAAGTCCAGGCTTTGCCCTCTTCGCCAACGCGGTTCGCTATTGGCACCTCAACGTCGGTCAGGTGAACCATATTCACAGAATGGGCGCCGCCAAGCGTNATGATGGGCTTAACTTCGATACCTTCTTGTTTCATGGGTATGAGTAAAAAGGTGACGCCTTCCTGTTTTTTGCCGCTGTCGTCGGTTCTGGTTAGGCAGAACATCCAGTCGGCGATATGGGCAAGTGTAGTCCAGATCTTAGTCCCGTTAACCACATAGTGGCTGCCGTCACTCGACAACTCGGCCTTGGTTTTAAGATTCGCAAGATCAGACCCAGCGTTGGGTTCGGAGTAACCTTGGCACCAGTTTACTTTGCGGTCGCGGATGTCCGGCAGAAACCGCTGCTGTTGTTCTTCATTACCATAGTTCATTAACACAGGTGCCAGCATGGACAAGCCGAAAGGTAGGTCCCACGGCGTTTGCGCGCGTGCGGTTTCTTGCTCCCAAATATAGTGCTGGGTCGGAGTCCAGCCTGGTCCGCCGAATTTTTCTGGCCATTTTGGAACGTCCCAGCCGCCCTGCTCTCGGGCGAGGCGAAACCAATTCATGCGCCATTTGTTGTAGTCGTCGCCCGGCACATAATCATTGTCAGTCAAAAATTGTCGTACTGCGTTTTGGAAGTGTTGGTCNTCACTGCTTAGATCTATGTCCATCGAAAATCCCGCAAACAAAAAATTTGGTGGCAATGTTAGCGACTTGTAGAATCTAAGTTAAGCCACAGTTACGCTAGAATCAGCGCAGCTGCTAACTGTATTACGTGGGTAAACAAAAATCTTAGTCTAGACAAACTACGGAGAGCGTTTGGTGGAATATAAAACCCTGGATTACGCGGTTGATGGCGGCGTCGCCACCATCACTTTGCAACGGCCCGACGCATTGAATGCGATGTCGCCGAGCATGGCGCGGGAGCTCCACGATGCGGTTTTGCGGATCGATGCTGATGTCGAGGTACGAGCAGTTGTCCTAACCGGTGCGGGCAAAGCGTTTTGCGCAGGTGGCGATCTTGGCGAATTTGTCGCTGCCGGCACCGGTGCGCGNACTTTGATCCTGCAAATGACCGGTGATCTGCACCTCGCATTATCGCGTCTGGCTCGCAACCGTGCGCCGGTCATCGCCGCAGTTAACGGCACTGCCGCNGGGGCAGGGTTTTCACTGGTCATGGCTGCAGATCTAGCCATTGCTGATGAAAAGGCTGTTTTCACTATGGCTTACACTAACGCTGGACTATCGCCAGATGGCAGTTCCACCTACTACATGCCACGTAAGATCGGAGATCGCCGAACCCGGGAGCTCATGCTCACGAACCGCCTGCTTAAAGCCAATGAAGCGCTGGATTGGGGCGTGGTAAATCAAGTGGTTGCAGCCGGGGAAGCCGTGAGCGCTGCGCAAAAACTGGCCGCGAGCATGGCGACGGGCCCAACCCAGGCATTCGCGCAAGTGAAGCAATTGTTGGACACAACTTTTAACGAGAGCTTAGAGAGCCAAATGGAGCTAGAAGCACGAGCGATTGCCACACAGGTTATTTCGGCAGACGGGCAGGAGGGCATGGCAGCGTTCGCGGAAAAACGCAAACCCGAGTTCCGAGGTCGATGAATATTGAATATCGACTAAGCTTAGCTGGCGGTTTCTTCCCTCTGGCTAATCACTAAACCTGTAACGATGACCACAAGGGCTGGAAATGCCCAGAGGCTCATGGGCTCGTTCAATAGTAGAAAAATAAGCAATAAGGAAAGAAAAGGCGAAATAAAAATAAGCTGGGCTATTTTTGCGCTGCTGTGCGCCAGTTTCAGTGCGCGTTGCCACAATAGGAACGTTACGCCCATTTCCACCGCGCCAATCCAAACAGCAAAGCCCAGCGCCGTCAAATTCACGCTAGGTAGACCCGGACCGTACCAGCATATGCCGGTGATAACGGGTAGCGCAGCGCTAAAACTCCAAAACATGATACTGACGGGAGTTGCCTGACTTCGTGTACTTAGTAGCCAATAACCAGCCCAAAGCACTGTGCTTAGCAAGGCGAGGGCGACTCCATAAGTGTCAATNGGGCCGGCTACTTCGGGTGTCGTTGTCACCAGCATGACAACTCCGGCATAACTCACTAGAATTCCGCAGANANNGCGCAGACTCAAGCGTTGACCGAGTATTGGAACGGCCAACAGCGCCAGAGTAATCGCCCAAGTGTAGTTTATTGGTTGTGCGACATGAGCCGGTAGGCGGTCGTAGGCTGCGAACAGTATCAAATAATAGGCGGTTGGGTTGATGAGGCCTAAACCGATCGCTAGTTTTCGATCCGGCGGTGCCAATGACAGATTTTGGGTGCCTGCGGCGAAGCCGAAAAACACCAGCCAAGACACCAAGGTACCCAAGAAAAGTAGTTGCTCCACAGCAAAAGTCGCTAGCCCGAGCTTGAAACCCGTCGCTACGGTTGACCACATCAGTACGCAACCCAGTGCAGGAGCCACCGCGCTGACAGGATTGCCGAGAATAGTTTTGCTCCCCATGCGAGCACTATACCCCAGCTGCGGATGCAGTCAGAATCTGGCAGGAAAATCAGGAAAGTTGTAATGCAAAGTATCCTTTGCGATGAGGAACTGCGTGCTCTGATTGAGCAACGTTTAAACAAATTTAAGGTTGAATCCGCGACCCAGCCTGGATTGCGTCAAGCTGCAGTAGCCATTGTCGTGACGGATGTGGGACCCGGCGCCGACTTACCCGGCATCGAAGATTCACGTTCGTGGTCTGATCACGCGGCGTTGTTGCTGACTCGGCGTGCTGAATCCTTGCGCAACCATCCTGGGCAATGGGCGTTCCCTGGTGGTCGCCTTGAGGNAGGGGAAACTCGAGTTGCAGCTGCGCTGCGCGAGATGAAAGAGGAAGTTGGTGTCCAACTACCCGAGTCCAACGTTCTGGGTTGCCTTGACGATTTCGTGACCCGTTCANGTTTCGCGATGACCCCGGTCGTGGTTTGGGGTGGCTCGGGCCTAGTCACTAAAGCCGATCCGAACGAAGTCGCCAGCGTGCACCGAATCCCGCTGAGCGAGTTTTGTCGAGTTGACGCGCCGCAGCTGAGTTACACCGACACCAGCGATCACCCGGTGCTGCGCATGCCCGTTGGCGATGATGCGATTGCGGCACCCACTGCAGCTCTTATCTATCAATTCCGTGAAGTGTGTTTATTCGATCAACAGACCCGGGTCGCTCACTTTGAGCAGCCGGAATTTGCCTGGCGGTGAGCGTTCACAGCGCGAGGTCTGGTTGACGCTTGAGAGTAAGCCCACCACAATCGCTCGGGTGGCGATTGAGTAATTCCCAAGGAATAACAGGAGAACGATATGAGCATTCAGGAAGGCGATAAAATCCCAGTGGCAACGCTGCACA
>NHET02000124.1 GCA_002170355.2 Gammaproteobacteria bacterium TMED92 | reverse complement strand
TTCGTCAGCAGCTTCTGGCCGCGTGAGGGCGGCTGGGTAAGCAACTGCACCGGGCAGACTGGCCGCTACGTCCTCGGCGACATCGGCATCTAGGTCGTTAACCACAACTCTAGCGCCCGCCGCAGTAAGCTTCTTTGCAGTGGCCGCGCCAATACCACGCCCGGCGCCGGTGACTAAGGCGAATTGCCCTTGCAGATTACTCACTACGCGCCCTCCTATTTCCACCCAGCCTGGTTTGCGTACTTTGCTTTGGCTTCGCGCAGTCGCGCATGCAACACCGGCTCAGTGTAACCGTTAGGTTGCTCTAAACCTCTGAACACTAGATCGCATGCTGCCTGAAACGCTACGCTGTCATCAAAGTTTGGCGCCATTGCCCGATACTCGGCATCGTCGGCGTTTTGCTCGTCTACGACTGCGGCCATACGCTGCAACGTCTCGCGCACCTGGTCTTCGGAGCAGATGCCGTGATGCAACCAGTTGCTGATGTGCTGGCTCGAAATGCGTAGCGTCGCACGGTCTTCCATGAGACCCACATCGTTGATGTCTGGCACTTTTGAACAGCCGACGCCTTGTTCAATCCAGCGCACCACGTATCCCAATATGCCCTGAGCGTTATTGTCGAGTTCGCTTTGCACTTCTGCTGCCGACAAGTTCTTGCCACCCAACAAGGGGATTTGCAGGATATCGTCAACGCTGGCAGGCGTCCGCGCCTGCAACTCTTGCTGCACTGTTGCGACGCTGACTTCGTGATAATGCAGCGCGTGTAAGGACGCAGCAGTAGGCGACGGCACCCATGCGGTGCTCGCGCCCGCTTGCGGATGCGCGGCTTTGACCGCCAGCATTTCCGCCATTTCATCAGGCTTAGGCCACATGCCCTTGCCTATTTGCGCTTTGCCACGGAACCCTGTGGCAAGGCCGACATCTACATTTGAATCTTCGTAAGCCTTAATCCAGGTTTGCGCTTTGAGCTCTTCTTTCGCCAACACCGGCCCTGCCTGCATACTGGTATGAATTTCGTCACCGGTGCGATCTAAGAAGCCGGTGTTAATAAACACAATGCGATCGCTCGCCTCCGCGACGCAGGCTTTCAGATTTATGCTGGTACGACGCTCTTCGTCCATGACGCCTATTTTTAGGGAATTGCGCACCAGACCAAGGGTTTCTTCAATCTGGTCAAATAGCGCAACCGCGAGCGCTACTTCGTCTGGACCGTGCATTTTTGGCTTAACGATGTAAACACTGCCAGCGCGAGAATTGCGCACCGCGCCGTTACCCTGGAGGTCGTGCAGGGCCGCGAGCGCGGTGACAAAACCATCCAAAAAGCCTTCTGGCACCTCGTTGCCATCGGCATCTAGCACGGCGTCGCTGGTCATTAGGTGGCCCACATTACGCACCAGCATCAGACTGCGGCCATGCATTACTAGCGGCTCACCATCGACTGCGGTGTAGTGCCGATCTGGGTTCAATTGACGAACGATTGTGCGACCAGCCTTTTCCATCTCTTCTTTGAGGTCGCCTTTCATCAGGCCTAACCAATTGCCATAGACAACACACTTATCCTCGGCATCTACCGCCGCGACCGAGTCCTCGCAGTCTTGAATTGTGGTAATCGCAGACTCAATCTCTACATCTTTAACGCCCGCCGGGTGCACCGCACCAACAGGATGGCTGGCGTCGATCAAAATGTCTAAATGCAACCCATTGTGCTGCAGTAAAATACTGGTGGGTTCCGGCTCGCCAACAAAACCTACAAACTGATCGGGGTCAGCCAATGTCGTGTTGCCGCCATCTTGCAAAATAGCGCGCAGTTGCCGCTGGCCATCATCCGACTCGCCAACACCGTACGCCGCAACGTCACTGTGACTGCCATGGGCTAACGGCACCATGTCGTCGAGGACTTGCGCGACCCGCGCAACGACCAACTCGCCGCGTGCTGGGTTATAACTGGAGCCTTTTTCTCGGCCTGGGGTCTCGGGAATTATGTCAGTGCCATAGAACGCGTCATACAAGCTGCCCCAACGAGCATTAGCCGCATTCAGGGCATAACGTGCGTTCATTACCGGCACCACCAATTGTGGGCCTGCAATACTGGCAATTTCGGCATCTACGTTCTTGGTGGTGATCGTTACTGCTGCTGGCTCTGGTAATAAATAGCCGATCTCCTGCAAGAATGCTTTGTACTCCCCCGCATCAATATGTTGGCCTTTGCGCTGCAGATGCCACGCATCAATTTGTTGCTGAAAGTCATCACGCAACGCCAATAGTTTTTTATTCACTGGACCTAACTCGGCCAGGCAACGCTCGAACCCTGCCCAGAAATCATCTACCGACACTGCCGTGCCCGGAATTGCTTGTTCGCAAATTAATGCGTCTAGTTCAGCAGCTACTTGCAGGCTGCCACGCTGCACTCTGGAGACAGTATTAGCGGTCATTACTTTCCTCGTTTGGCGGTCAGAAAAAGCGCCGCAGTATACACTGGTATTATCGATGTTCCCCAGGGTTTCATCGCGGCGGTNGGCAGTGCATGCTAGCGACTGACTTTTTCGGGGACACAAGTATGAGCGAGAGACTGTCAGGTAAGCGGGTGCTGATCACTCANGCAGACGACTACATGGGACCCGCTACCGCCGAATTATTTGCCGCCGAGGGTGCACTGGTGACTACCGATACCAGCGATCTACGCGCACCCAACCGATGCAGTGAATTAATCGCAGAAACTGGCGCGGTGGACGTGTTGATTGCCAACCTAGCCTCGGTGAACTTTAGCGGTATTGCAGCAACGGATTTGAGCGACGATGACTGGCATACCGCCTTCGACATTATGGTGCATCCGCTGCACCGCTTGTGCCGAGCGGTACTGCCACAAATGCTCGAGCGTGGCGCCGGTAAAATTATTGTGTACGGCAGCGCTGCGGCATTGCGCGGTATGCGCACGCTCACGGCCTACAGCGCCGCCAGATCGGCGCAAGTGGGGTATGTTCAAGCGCTTGGCGTTGAAGTCGCTCCGAGTAACATACAGGTGAATTTAATTGCCCAAAATTATGTCGAGAATCCGGTGTATTACCCGGAGTCATTGCGCGAGCAAGAGGGCTTTAAGAAGTCATTGCGCCGCCAAGTCCCGCTTGGACGCTTAGCCACCGCCCGCGAGGACGCTGAATTCGCACTGTTTTTAGCTTCAGACAACAGCGATTTCTTTGTCGGTCAGGCCATTCCGTTCAGCGGTGGTTGGGTGCAACGCTAGCGCCGCAGAGCTACACTAACCCCTTTACCGGTTTTGACAGCATGCAGTACCTACATACCATGGTTCGTGTTTCTGACCTCGACACCTCGCTGCGCTTTTATTGCGATGCGCTAGGGTTAAACGAATTGCGACGCTACGACAACGAGGGCGGTCGTTTTACGCTGGTATTTTTAAGCGCCCCTGGTAACGAAAGCGCTCAGGTTGAGCTGACCTACAACTGGGACCCTGAGCCCTACCATGGCGGTCGTAACTTCGGTCATCTCGCCTACGCTGTCGACGATATTTACGCCACCTGCGAGCGCTTGGCGGCACATGGCGTCACCATCAACCGGCCACCACGGGACGGTCGCATGGCCTTCGTTCGCTCACCAGACGGCATTTCAGTGGAGCTGTTGCAATCCGGCGACGCTCTGACTCCTAGCGAGCCTTGGCTGAGCATGGAAAACATCGGCGAATGGTAACTTTGTTCACAATCTAGACGGGGAGAGCTAATGAAACTTTATAATTCGATGGGACCAAATCCTCATGTTGTACGCATGTTCGCCGCCGAGTGCGGCGTCGGCTTGGAGCTGGAGGAAGTCGACCTAATGGGCGGTGCGAATCGTCAAAGCGATTATCTGAGCATTAATCCAGCGGGCCAACTGCCGTGCCTGGTAATGACTAACGGCGACATGCTCGCCGAGGTCACAGCGATTTGTGAATATCTGGACGAATGTGCCGACGGCACATCACTGTTGGGCGAGTCTGCTGAAGAGCGGGCAAGCGTGCGCATGTGGACGCGGCGGGTCGATCTGAACATTTGCGAACCGCTGACGAATGGATTTCGCTACAGCGAGGGTTTGGGGCTGTTCAAAGACCGTATGATTACGATTCCCGAAGCAGCCGATGGTTTGAAGCAAATTGCCCGGGAAAAAACCGCGTGGCTAAATACCCTAATGGCAGACGGCCGTGACTTCATTGCAGGCGATAAGATTTCATTAGCCGATGTACTGTTGTATTGCTTCCTCGCTTTTGCCGGCGCTGTCGGCCAACCCTACGACCAAAATCTGACGCATATTCATGCGTGGTTCGAGCGCATGGCCGCGCGCCCGAGCGCACAAGCCTAGCAACGAGCGCAGCCACGGCGGGGATTACTCCTAGCCGTGGCCAATCCACCACCGCCGCTTTCGCTTCGGCAACGCCTCAATTTCACACTTAATTGAGGCGTTAAATCTTAATTTAGCGCTAAATTTTTACCACTCGCCCGTTGGTGCTGGCGCTTGGGTGAACTTTTGGCTATGTTACGCACCCTTAAATGTTACCTTTGGTAACGAACCGACTTCACTGATCCGGATATGAACATGCGCGCGACTTACATCTGGTCTCTGACGATCGCTGCTCTTTTAGCTGTTTGGTTAATTTCTGGGCAAATTAACTCGGCACCGCCAGAAATCGATCCTTCCATCGCTGAGCAAAACCGCACCAATAACGCGGTCAGCAGTGATGCCATTCCGACTCGTGTGCGTGCGCAAAGGGTACGCGCTGTTGAGAAGATTCGTTACGCAAGCATCCGCGGTAAGACACAGAATAAACGCACTGTGACAACCCGCGCGGAGATCGTTGGCCGAGTGGTTGAGCGCCGAGTTGAGCGCGGCGACGCGGTTCGTGCCGACACCGTGCTTTGCGAGTTGTCCGTTGAAGATCGCCAAAGCGCACTGGTCGAGGCACGACAGGTGGTTAACCAAGCGAGCATTGATTACCAGGGCGCATTAGAACTGCAGGCCAAAGGGTTCAACTCAGACAGCGCCATCGCTGCTGCGAAGGCTCGTTTAGCGAGCGCTGCTGCACAACTAAAACGAAAAGAGTTGGCGGTCGAAAAAATACTCATCCGCGCGCCTTTCGACGGCCTTGTGGAAGATGTGCATGTGGAGATCGGTGACTACGTTAACCCCGGGCAAAGTTGCGCCACACTGGTGGATCTGAATCCCATGCTCATGGTTGGACGGGTGTCAGAAAAAGCTGTTTTGAGTCTGCGCCTCGGCGAATTGGCTATTGGCCAGCTCGCCGACGGGCGCACAGTCGAAGGACCAGTGACGTTCATTGGTCAACAAAGCGACCCGCAAACTCGAACTTACGCCATTGAAATTCAATTAGATAACTCGGACCGTTCGCTGCGTTCTGGCATCACCGCTGAGATCAAGATCCCGGTTGATCGCGTGCTCGCGCAACGGGTGAGTCCGGCCCTATTCGCGTTAGACGATCGCGGCGAGATCGGCGTTCGCGTCCTAGACAGCAACAACATCGTACACTTCCACAATGTGGAGATTGTTAGCGACGACAGCGATGGCGTCTGGGTAACCGGTTTACCGAACGAAACAGCCTTAATTACTGTCGGCCAAGAAATGGTGGTGGCAGGTGAACGAGTTGATCCGGACTTCCAGAACTTATCTTCCAGCGCGGTTGCCAGCTCCCTTGCCGCAGACGCCCAAACCAGCCGGTAACCGCCATGTTTAGATTCCTCGAAGCCGCCATAAGTCGATCACGGACGACCCTACTACTGTTGTTCATGATTATCTTGACCGGCGGCATCGCGCGCTGCTCGATTCCGGTGGAAGGNGATCCNGANATTAGCGTNCCNTTNTTTGTNATCACGGTAGTGCACGAGGGNATNTCNCCNGAGGANGCNGAGCGNNTGTTGGTNATGCCNNTNGAANTAGAGCTNCGNCAGGTNGAGGGCNTNGAAGAAATNAANGCCTANGCGTCTGAAAACGCCGGCACCGTGATGGTTGAGTTCGATCCGGACTATGACTTGGACCAAGCGCTAATGGACACCAGAGAGGCGGTTGATCGCGCCAAAGTGGAGTTTCCGAGCACTGCCGAAGAGCCCATCATTCAGGAGCAATCCACCAGCGACTTCCCGATTATTCAGGTCAACTTAGTGGGCGATGTGCCGGAGCGCATGCTTTACACCCTGGCATTGGATTTACGCGACTTAATTGAAGCACAACCAGACATTTTGTCGGCGGACCTACTGGGCTCTCGAGAAGAATTACTCGAAGCGGTAATCGACCCGAAAGAGCTTGAGACCTACGGGCTGTCCTCTGAACAAATCATCAACAGCATTACTCGCAACAATCGCTTGATACCAGCGGGCAGCCTCGACAACGGCGAGGGCCGATTTGCCGTCAAGGTGCCTAGTGTTATCGAGGACTACAGTGACATATTCGATATTCCCGTTAAGTCCGACGGCGATACCGTAATCACGCTAAGCGATGTGGCTAAAGTGCGTCGCACCTTTAAGGATCGCACTCAATACTCACGCGTTGATGGCAAAACNACCATCGCGTTGAACGTTGTTAAACGTGCCAATAGCAATGTGATTCAGGCGATCGAGAACACAAAAAAGGCCACCGAGGAATTTCGTCAGAATCTGCCGGGGCGTGTCGACATTTTCTATTCGCAAGACCAAGCGCCCTATGCAGAGAGCCAGGTGGTAGAGCTTGAAGGCAACATCCTTACCGCTCTGTGCTTGGTCATGGTGGTGGTCGTCGCCGCTATGGGCATTCGCAGCGGCCTGATAGTTGGCCTGGGNATTCCCGCGTCGTTTTTATTCTCGCTGATATTCATCTATTTGTTGGGGTATTCATTCAACTTTATGGTTATGTTCGGCATGCTGTTGGGACTGGGCATGTTGATTGACGGCGCCATCGTCGTTACCGAGTACGCAGACCGCAAAATGACCGAAGGTTTTGGCAGCCAGGACGCCTACCTTGCAGCTGCTAAGCGGATGTTCTGGCCGGTTACCGCATCCATTGCGACCACCCTAGCGGCGTTCTTGCCACTAATGTTTTGGCCTGGCGTGTCAGGCAAGTTCATGCGCTTTTTACCCGTTACTGTATTCACGGTGCTGAGCGGTTCGCTGCTGTACGCCTTGGTATTCGGCCCGGCTATCGGTGCGCTCATTGGCCGTGCGGGTAGCCTGGACCGCAAAGCCTTAAAAACCTTAGATGTTCTCGAAAACGGCGACCCGCGCTCACTGCCCTCGCTGACCGGTGTATACGCCCGNATTCTTGGCGTCGCCACCCGCTATGGCCTAGTTACCATGGCCGCCACCATCACTATTCTGGTCTCAACTTTCTGGGCCTATGGCCAGTACGGCAGCGGCCTAATCTACTTTTCGCAAGCAGAATCCAAGTTCGCCAGCGTTAACATTCGTGCTCGGGGCAATTTGAGCGTCGACGAAACTAATGCCTTGGTCCGAGAGGTCGAGGAACAAGTTTTAGAGATCGAGGGTATAGAGCATCTCAGCGTGCGCACGCAACTTTCTGGGCAACCAAGTCGCTCGGGCGGCACCGACCGCATCGGCGGCATGTTCGTTGAGCTGTATGACCAACAATACCGGCGCAACAGCGCGACAGACATCCTTGAAGAGATCCGTCGGCGCTCCGAGGNTATTTCTGGAATCCAGGTCGAAGCTCGGGCGGAAGATATGGGTCCGCCGGTGGGCAAGGACATTAACATTGAGCTGTCGTCGTATAACCGCGACCTGCTGGAACCGGCCGTTGCGAGAATCGTCGAGTACATCAGCACCGAGGTAGAGGGGCTACGCGACATTGACGATACACGTTCGTTACCCGGCGTTGAGTTCAAACTTAATGTGGATCGNGCTAAAGCTGCCATTTACGGCGCGGATGTGAGCCAAGTTGGGGTTGCCGTGCAANTGGTCACCAACGGCATCAAGGTTGGAGAGTATCGNCCTGATCGNGCCGACGACGGGGTCGACATTCGAGTTCGCTACCCCAGTGAAGCTCGCGGCATTTTGGCGTTAGACGAGCTACGTATCAACACGTCAAGCGGANTAGTNCCGTTATCTAACTTTGTAACTTTGGAGCCGGTGCCCAACGTTGACACCATTGAGCGGCGCAACGGTATACCAATAAAGAAAGTCTTGGCCGATGTAGCCCCTGGCATATTGGCAGACACCAAGGTTAAGGAGATTCAAGCTTGGATCGCGACGCAAGATTGGCCGCCAGANCTCAACATCGTGTTCCGCGGCGCAAACGAGGAACAAGCTGAGTCTTTGGCCTTTGTGGGTGTCGCCTTTGCTTTGTCGTTGNTGCTGATGTTCGTGTTGTTGGTAACCCANTTCAACAGCTTCTACCAAAGNGTGCTCATCCTGTTTGCCGTNATCCTGTCTACTGCCGGGGTTTTGCTAGGCCTGTTGATCACTGGCAATCCCTTTAGCGCTATTCTTACTGGGGTCGGTGTGGTGGCGCTCGCCGGCATTGTGGTGAACAATAATATTGTACTGATAGACACCTACAANAAGCTGCGGGCCGAGAACCCGGACCAGGATTATGTGCAGCTGATCGTGCGCACCGGCGCACAACGCTTACGCCCGGTAATGCTCACTACCGTGACCACAGTGTTTGGNTTGCTGCCACTGGCGAGCAACCTCAGTATTGATGTGATCAACCGGACCGTCGTTGAGGGCGGGCAGCTTTCAACGCTGTGGGTACCGTTGTCCCAGGCCATTGTTTCGGGTTTAACCTTTGCAACACTTCTGACCCTGGTAACGACTCCGGCCATGCTGGCGATACCCCACCAAGTTAAAGCGCTGTGGCGACGCTTTCGCTCCGCAGCTACGCAAAGCCCGGCACCTGCCAGAGGTTGACCCTGCGCCTTTGCCGGGCCGACCGCAGCTTAGACAGTTTGACGTTTGTTTTTGTTCAGCGCGNCAACAAAGGCGATGACGCGCTCGGCCTCCGCCGCATGGAGATTTTCGATGAGCTGACCGTTCAGTTCTGCCACGCCTAGTCCTTGTGACTCTGCTTGCCGCCATGCCGCTAACACTGCACGGGCGTGGGCCACTTCGTCATCACCGTAACCAAATACTGTATTGGCCGTATCTATCTGCTCTGGATGNATGAGCGTNTTACCGTCAAAGCCCATAGCTTTGCCCTGGTCGCAAACTGCGCGCAGCGCTTCTAAATTGCGAAAATCTAAGTGCACGCCATCGAGTATATCTTTACCAAAATGTCGAGCCACAGCGACACTTCGCTGCAACGCGTAGGCGAGGTTACTGCGATCGGCAGTATGCGTCGCACGCAGTTCTTGCACTAAGTCGCTGGTACCCATGACTAACACGTCGACACGACGGTGACCGGCGAACCGCTGCAAGTCGACAATAGCGGTAGCGGTCTCGATCATGATCCACGCACGCATTTGCGGGTTAACTTGGTCGAGCAATGCATCAATCTNTTGCATGTATTCGAGACTAGAGACTTTCGGAAACAGCAATGCAGCGATCGGCAGTTGCGCGCATGCGCGCACGTCTTCTTCTCCCCACGGCGTGGCTAANCCGTTGNCGCGCACCACCAATTCGCGCCCGCCGTAATTTGCTGCCGCAAGCTGCGCTACCACCTGCTGACGCGCCGTTACCTTGGCGGCCGGCGCCACCGCATCTTCTAGGTCGAATATCACCACGTCACAGTCCAGTTGTCTGGCTTTGTCCATGGCCCGAATATTGGCGCCTGGCATATACAGTGCGGATCGCCTTGGCTGCATCACTTCGTCCCCTTGCTGTTATTTGTAGCATAGCCAAGAACATGTCAACGCTGCGGAAAACTTTACGCTGACAAACCGTGCGCGGCGGCTCGAGGCTGCAATACGCTGTGGTANCATCTTGTACTTGGGGTATGCACGACTGCGCAAACGGCAGCACATCTAGAGGAGGATATTTTGAGTACAAGATCACCGGCTGAAACGACCTTTGATCTGCAGGATCAGGTCGTTGCAATAACTGGCGCCTCGTCAGGCTTTGGCTACCACTTCGCCGGCGTGTTGGCAGCGCAGGGGGCAA
The DNA here is from genome assembly GCA_002170355.2 of Gammaproteobacteria bacterium TMED92. Taxonomy (GTDB): domain Bacteria; phylum Pseudomonadota; class Gammaproteobacteria; order Pseudomonadales; family Azotimanducaceae; genus UBA4421. Next base: position 11,129 of record NHET02000124.1, on the reverse strand, counting down.
AAGTCGTACTCGGTGCGCGCCGCTTGGACAAATTGCAGGCTTGTGTGGATGAAATCACTACAACCGGCGGCGAAGCTGTCGCGGTGAGTCTGGATGTTCGAGAAAAGTCCAGCATTGAGGGGTTCTTAGATGCGGCATTTGATCGCTACGGGCGCTGCGATGTCGTCATCAACAACGCCGGAGTGGAAGCTGGCGCTAAGACCTATCACACCATTGACGAGGACGATTGGGACTTTGTTCTGGACACCAATCTAAAGTCTGCGTGGTTGGTATCAAAACTCTACACCGATCGTGTTGTGAGCCACGAACAAGGCAGCGGCAATATTATTATGGTGTCGTCGATTACCGACTCGCGCACTATTAAGGGTCAATTTCCCTACGCCGTGTCTAAGGGCGGCATGACGCGCATGACCGAAGTCATGTCGTTAGAAGCGGCTAAGTACAACATCCGTGTGAACGCCCTCGCGCCGGGATATTTTCTTACTGACGTCAGCCGTATTTTGTTGGAATCGCCAATGGCCGACGACTTTGTTAAGGGCATACCCATGCGTCGCACTGGCAACTTTCCCGATCTCGACGGCCCATTATTGCTGCTAGCCAGTGATGCTTCTCGCTACATGACCGGCTCTGTGCTTGTGGTCGATGGTGGCCACATCTGCGCCTCGCTTTGATTGAGTCTGCAACATCTATGTTTAGGAGGATTTACCATGACTGAGTTAACGCCATTTACCGTACAGATTGACGACGCTGTCATTACCGATCTGAAATCACGTTTGCACGCAACACGCTGGCCTGAGCAAGAAACCGTCGAGGATTGGAGCCAGGGCGTACCACTGAGCTATCAACAACGTCTGATGAGCTATTGGGCTGACACATACGATCATCAACGTCTCGCCAATAGACTTAACGCCTACGACAATTTTTTGACCGAGGTAAACGGACTAGATATCCATTTTCTGCATGTTCGCTCAAGTCACGATAACGCCCGTCCCTTGCTGTTGAGCCACGGCTGGCCCGGCTCGGTGGTCGAGTTTTTGAAAGTTATTGGGCCGTTAAGCGAGCCACAAAATCATGGGTTGGACGCTAGTCAGGCCTTTCACCTGGTGATTCCATCCCTGCCCGGTTACGGATTTTCCGGCAAACCCACCGAAACCGGTTGGAGTGTGGAGAAGATGGCGGAAACCTTCGCGCTGCTGATGGCGCGTCTTGGCTACGATCGTTATCTGGCCCAGGGCGGCGACTGGGGTTCTGCGATCACCTCCGCGATTGGACGCCAAGACCCTGAGCACTGCATGGGCATACATCTGAACATGATCACCGTGCCACCGGATCCAAACGCCGGCGACCTCACCGAACAAGAATTGTCGGGGTTAGCCGGGCTGGCACACTACCAAGAGTGGGACTCTGGGTATTCGAAGCAACAAGCAACTAGACCCCAGACCCTGAGCTATGGCCTGGCTGACTCTCCGAGTGGGCAAGCAGCGTGGATTCTAGAAAAATACTGGTCTTGGACCGATTGTGCGGGCGACCCAGAGAACATATTGAGCCGGGACGAAATGCTGGACAACATTATGGTGTACTGGTTGAACAACGCCTCCGCGTCTTCAGGCCGACTTTATTGGCACAGCTTTGGTAAAGGCCCGCAACCTACGCAAGTGCATGTGCCAATGGGCGGCACGNTTTTCCCNAAAGAAATTTTTCGCACCAGCCANCGNTTCGCAGAACGCATGTATACGAACNTCGTTTACTGGAACGAACGGGCAAAAGGCGGTCACTTTGCTGCGTTCGAGCAACCGCAAGCCTACGTTGAAGAAGTACGCGCCTGCTTTGCCCTTGTGAATGACTAGAGCGCTGCCGCTAACGGTTCACCCTCAACGGTAATGCGGTGCATTAAGCGACGTTGTCCGTNGTAGTCGTTCACTGCTAGATGCCAGGTCGCCCGATTATCCCAAAACGCTAGGGAACCAGGTTGCCAATGAAACCGGCAAGTGTGCTCTGGTCGNGCGATATGGCCATANAGATATTGCAGCAGTGGCGCAGACTCTTGTGCGGACCACCCAACAAAGTGCGTCGTGAACCCAGGGTTTACGTAGAGTATTTCCCTACCCGACAGAGGATGCCGTANTACCACCGGGTGCTCCGCATCCTGGGTGGCCTGCTCGGCGTTGGCAAACAGTCCNGTNACATCATCGGGCAGCGGTGCTGCCTCGCCAAAAACATGGCGCGAGGAGTGCACCGCCCGTAATGACCGTAAGGTGTCTTTAATGCCCTCGGACAAAGTGTCAAAAGCCACGGCACAACTAGCAAATAGCGTGTCACCACCGTGGGCTGGCACCTCTTTCGCATACAGCAGAGAACCAAGTGCAGGAACCTGATCGTAGGAATGATCAGTATGCCAACCACCGCCAATATTAAATTTTTGCTCCGGCTCTTTGCGCACCTCAGCGATCTGCGGGTAATTTTCCACCGGCGTAAAGAACCTGTTGATGTTAATTCGACCCCAATGTTGCGCCAACGTTATATGCGCTTCTGGGGTGAGTTGTTGGTCGCGGAAAAACAGCACACTATGCTGCGCAAAGACTGTTCGCAGCTTCGCTAACGTCGTGCTATCTAACGAATTCAAGTCGACGCCCCGCACTTCTGCGCCTACGGCACCTTGTGGTTGAACGGATATGCTCATTGCTGCCCTCCTACTTACAACGCTGATGATCCAACAACGCTAACTCGTGTCAAGTCTGCTGCTCCAACAACGTTGACTCATGTCAGGTCTGCTGCTCCAACAACGTTGACTCGTATCAGGTCTGCTGCTCCAACAACGTTGACTCGTGTCAAGTCTGTCGGGATAGCTTCGACAGCTTTTGTTGCGGCGGAGGCACCAGAAAGATCATTAGCCCAGACATCACATTTAGGCCAGCAACAATCATCAACGCGCCATCATATTCGCCTGACACATCTCGNTAGTAAGACACTAGCCACGGTGCNGCCGCACCGAGCGCTAAAGCATAGGGCATAGCTGCNCCNCGAATACTGCCCAAATAGCGACGGCCAAANAACGAGGCCCAGATCACTTCTTGCATNGGAATCATNCCGCCCCATCCGGTGCCTAAGAGAAAAAACGCTGCGTATATCCAGAACACCTGTTGTGCCGCGACGGCGAAAATGATGCAAAACAACGCAATGCCGCAGAGTGAGGCAGANACTGCGGCCAACGGTTTGGCCGGGCTGCGATCAATTAGATAACCCCACAGCGGCTTCGACAACATTGCCGGCAGCGAGGCCACAGCGATTGCCCAAGCCGCGACTTCTCGACTGAGGCCATTATCGGTTAGGTACGGTAACGCAAGTAACAACACCACAATGATGTTGATAGAGAAACAGCCAAAAGCCACCACCANGGCGTAAAAAGAGAAACTTCGCAATGCCTCCGCACGGGTATACGAATTNGCAAACTCAGACTCCGCGCGCTCGCCNTCACCAGCAGCCATTTGCTGCGCGCTAAGACCGTCGGGGTGCGAACCAAAATCTTCTGGCGCGCGNCGCATTATTAGCGCAACAGGGTATAACAGCACAGCTGATCCGACTCCTAATACAACCCAAGCCTGGCGCCAACCAATGGTGTCGACTAAGTAGGTAGCGAGCGGTGTCAGAATTATGCCGCCGAATGACACCCCCATAGCGGCTATCGCCACNACAATGCCGCGCTTNACCACAAACCACTTGGATAGCGTGACGTTGACCACTAGGTTACCGATCATCGCGCACCCAGCAGTGACCACAACGCCATTCAACAGCCACCATGCCCACAAAGATTCAATCCACAGGTGTAAACATANGCCGACAGCNAGAANCGTTGTGCCAACCAGCATGATCGGTCGAGCGCCGAAGCGGTCGACCTTNGCACCAATGTACAGCCCTACCGCTGCCATGACGCCCTGGCCAATGGTGCGAGTCAGCGTAAAGTCGGCTCTACTCCAGCCGAGTTCCGCCAGCATCGGTGCCATAAACGCACCCAGGACGTAACTGTAAATACCTATTGCCACAAACTGCGCGACGAACGCCGCGCCGACTATGTAGTAGCCGTAATAAATCGGTCTCTGCAATGGGNCTCCCTAGGCGCCGAGTTGTCGAGGCGTCGACGCAGCATCGACTGGCAACCTAGGCGCTTAGCGCTGCAATCACCTCGTCAACGATCGCGTCCGCTTTAGCAGTCATTTGCTGATCGTCCGCATCCTGAATCGGATGGGCAACAAATACCCGTTTGGCATCGCGCATACCCAAGGCTTCTGCCTGAGTCTGCGCCGCTTCAATAAATTCTGACGACGCGATCGACACCGCGGGGGTACCCTGAATTTCAAACCATACCGTGTCATGCAAACTGCACGTGGTACAGGAACCTCAGTCAGCCAGCGCTTCTACTACAAAGTCGTTTGCCGCATTAATTTCTGCGCGCAGCGCATCGGGTGCTGGCTTTGAGAACGTCGGTTTTGCATAGCGTGTAATTTCTACCTGGGGCAGGCGTTGCTCCAACGCCTCCTGCAGCCGGTCCAATAAAACATTGCCGCGTGGTTTAGAAATATCCAGAAACGCGACTCGGCCTTGTACCACGTCAGGTCGAGGTGTGATTTGCCGTTCTACCGGCACCGCCTCGTTGGTCGGATCAAGAATCGTTACAGTCATTAACTGATCTCCTTTTACTGCATTGAGTGTACAAAAACCTAAATTCTATGTACCAATTTTTTGCGAAACCGGGATAGAGCCGCGGCTGCCGGTCAACCAGCCATGGAAAGTGCCGGTGAACTTGCCCGCCTCACTGCCGGCGACAACCATAAAGATGTCTGCGTCGTCCTTAAACTTTTGCACCACGGTATCCAGTGTGTCGTCATCCATTTGCGCCACTTGCGCAGGCTTCAGACCAACGCCAGAAACGTCATCCATCATTAAATCCCGATAGGTTTTAGCGCTAACTTGCTGCATGCGTTGGCGCACATCGGCTTTGCTGTAATCACCTCGCTTAAAGGTATCGACATGTTCCGGCGATACCACCATCAGACAATTGGTAAAACTGTAGGCTCGGGCATTCAAAATTGTTGCAGTGGCTTGACCGAGAGTTCCCGCAAGTGCCGCGCCATCCAATGACCCCTCATCTATTGTCAACACTGGGCCACTGGTCATGCCAAAAACAGTCACCACCGAATCTTCGGGCGCAAACCCGCGTTCTACATGCAACGGCTCCCAAGCGGAACGCTCCTCCCACTCTGCAAAGCACATAGTAAATTTCATCGGGTTAGACAACGTTGAACGCTCGGTACCGCCTGGGATTGCACCACCAATGTTGCGAACGGTCAGGCGCAACGCGCGGCCTATGGTCGCGTTAGCCCGGTTACCCTGTCCCAGCGCGCCAATGCCCATACCCATACCGATACGATGACGAATAGGGCCATTAACGACCATAACCGGGCTAGCTCCCATTGTGGTCGCCATGACGCCATGAATATTGAAATCGTCGGTGCAAACCGCTTGTATGGCGGCAATCACCACCGGTAAGTATTCGGGCTTGCAGCCGGCCATAACACTGTTAATAGCGGCTTTTTCTACCGTCACTTCGCCCATGTTGGGCGGCATTACGGCGATCACCTCTTGCGGATCGCGGGTGGTACCGCTGAGCATTCGCAGCACCCTTTCTGGAGTTGGCGGGATCACTGGTAAACCGTCAGAAAAGCCCTGGTCAAACATAAACTCAAATTCGTCATCGAGGCTACCGACTTCAATGCGACGTGCGCGAATTGGGCTATTGTCTGCTTCGGCTTGCAAGCGTGCCGCATGGATCGGGTCTACGGACAACGAACCACAACCGGGGCGCCACTCCGGCAAGGCCTGCCAATCTAATTCCGGGGCTGCGACAGATTGTTGGGTAACGAGGGCATCTACCAAGCTTTGCCAATCTCCACGAACAAACCCCACTTGCTGCGCAGTCACTTGTCCTGCCGCATCTGTCACCAGCAACGTCGGTACGGTTTCTATGGCCGTTGCAAAGGACACTTTCAGTGCGCTGTCGTCCAGCAAAGAAAAGGGCAAGTCAAAGTCCTGCTGCAGCGTTGCATTACCCTCGGCCGTTTGACCGATGACCAAAAAGGGCAGCGTCGGCGATAACGTAGCGTGCATAGCCGCTAACACGGGCATGACCTCGCGACAGGTCGGACAGTCCTCCTTAACGAAACAAATCAGGGCAGCACGGTCACCCGCAAAATCTTGGGTGGCTCCGGCGAGATCGACAAGTTGAAACGGCGATAGTGAAAGCATGCTCCCCCCTCAAGATGCAAAACGACTATTGACGAGCCCTCAGTCTATACCGAGTATTAGTGAACGATGGAAAAAATATAAGGGGATCGCTATGGCTGCTAGCACCGCAGAACTACGAGAATTTCGTCAAGACGTTGCGGCTTGGTTGTCGGAAAACTGCCCAACCGGTGCTAAAGGGCCAGGGCAACAGTCTAATGGCAGCACTAAAATCACCCTAGCACCAGATGTTGCCCTTTGGCTGGAGCGCTGTGCCGAAAAGGGCTTTACCGCGCCGACTTGGCCTACCGAATACGGTGGCGGCGGTTTGAGTGGCGCCGAGGCAAAGATCCTCTACGAAGAAATGGGCGCCATCAGCGCACGCACACCATTGGTTGGAATGGGCATGACAATGATCGGCCCTACCCTGTTGGAATATGGCAACGACGCTCAAAAGGCTGAGCATTTGCCGAAGATTATTCGCGGCGAAGTACAATGGTGTCAGGGTTATTCAGAGCCCAATGCCGGTTCCGACTTGGCAGCTTTAAGCTCGCGAGCGGAAGATCAAGGCGACCATTTTGTAATCAATGGTCAAAAGGTCTGGACGTCTGGCGCTGCGACCGCTGACTGGATGTTCGCGCTGGTGCGTACCGACTTTGACGCACCCAAACACGAAGGCATTAGCTTTGTGTTGTTGACTATGGATCAACCCGGGGTGACGGTGAAACCTATCCGCCTGATTTCTGGTTCGTCACCTTTCTGTGAGACGTTTTTTGATAACGCTATTGCCAGCAAAGATAACTTAGTCGGCGACTTGAATAAGGGCTGGACCGTTGGCAAGCGCCTTTTGCAATTCGAGCGATCAGGTATCGGTGGCTTAAGTGGCGGCGCGCGTCCAGCACAAAGCGGGCCGAGCTTGGCGGACATCGCCAAGCAATATATCGGCGAGGAAAAAGGTCGTATCGGTGATGCAGCCGTTCGTGAAAAGGTCACAACGCTGAACATGAACCGCGCCGCATTTCGCCTCACCGCGATGCGCGCCAATGCCGAGAATAAGTCCGGTACACCGGGTGCTGCGACTTCAATCTTTAAGCTGTTTGGAGCAGCGCTGCAGCAGGATGGCGCTGAGTTAAAACGCGAGCTTATGGGGTTTCGCGGTCTGGGCGCGGACGACGCCAACGGATTCAGTGAGGCCGAACTAACAGCTACCGAAGAATGGTTACATACTAAGGCAACGACTATTTACGGCGGCAGCAACGAAATTCAGGCCAACATTATCGCGAAACGCGTANTAGGCTTACCCGAGTAAANACCAATTGATCCGTTGGGAGGCGCAATCATGTCGGCGATGCAGGGGTATCAGTCAATTGCGGTATCTAGCTTAACACCGCATCTTGGCGCAGAGATTAGCGGCGTGGATTTACGCCAACCATTGAGCGACGAGCAGTTCAGCGAGATTTACCGAGCTTGGTTAGATTGGCACGTGCTGGTGTTCCGCGATCAAGATCTTGATCGTGATCAGCACAAAGCCTTCGCCCGCAAGTTTGGCAGCTTGCATGTCCACCCAATGCAACACAGCTATGGCGGCGATCCGGAGGTTTTGCGGGTCAAAACATCCAAGGACTCTGCCTACACGGCGGGCAATGGCTGGCATACCGACGTCACCTGCGACCCGATACCGCCCATGGCGTCAGCATTGCTGATNAAAGAGACACCGGCAAATGGCGGCGGCGATACTATGTTTGCCAATATGTACCTGGCTTACGAACTGCTGAGCGATATCATGAAAGGCTTACTCAGCGACCTCGTTGCTGTGCACGACGGCGCTATTCCTTACCTTGGCAACTACCGCGTCGCACCACCAACAGACAGTGAGTATCCACGCNATGAGCACCCTGTCGTGGTTACTCATCCCGAGACCGGACGGAAAGTGCTGTACGTCAACAGTGGTTTTACCTCGCATATTAAAGGTATGCGCGCTTGGGAGAGCCGGGCGCTACTGGACGCGCTACTGAACCATATCGCAACCACCGCAAGGCTGACCTGCCGTGTTGAGTGGCAGCCAAATACGCTTACTTTGTGGGACAACCGCTGCACTCAGCATCATGCGGTTTGGGATTATTGGCCCGAGAGCCGCTACGGCGAGCGAGTCAGTATCTTAGGTACCGAACCGCCAACAGCTTAATCGGGTCGCTGTTTTTGGGTTGAATCCTCGNCCGGCTGGGCTGGGGTGTTGGCCTCGTCGGCAGCAACACGAGCCTCGGTGGATGCAGCTTCGGTTACCAGCGCACTGCTGGATGTTGCGGCATCTGNAGCATCTGTTTGGGTCGCCATGTCTAGCGGCTCTTGCGCCAGCAACTCTGCGTCTGCAGACCCCAACAACATCGGCGCATTCGCTTCTCCACACAACGCATTGGCGCTCTTTGCCAANTGCCGGTGCAGTTCTTCATAGCTGCGATTAAGGTCACGAAATTTCTCTGCAGTATCAGTGAACTCATCGGTCACCTGCTGCTTGTATGCAGCCAACTCCGATTCGCTGGCCGCCAGCGCTTGCTCCAACTCGACAATGCGCGCATGGCCAAGGATGCCCGAACGTAAAAGGTAATAACCCGCAAACGCCCCCGCTACAAAAGCCGCAAAGGCGAGTAGCACCGAACTTAGTGTGTCCAAACACCGACTCCTGAAAAATTATTGACTGAAAACATTAGTTAGCGCCGCAGACAGNTAAAAGTTTATCACTTACGCAACAAAATCGATGCAATGTCTGGATGAAACTGCAAGAATCGCCGGCCTTTTTTTACTGCTCGAAGGATTGATGATGCAGCCTGCGCATAACGCCTCTTTCGTTGCGCTTCTCAAGCCTGTGGCGCTGTTGGGTTGGCCCATGGTGTTGACACAGCTTTGCATCATGGGCACCGGCTTTATTGACACCGCTATGGCTGGACACTATGGCGCAGTGGATCTTGCCGGGGTATCGCTGGGCGGCAACTTGATGTGGCCGCTATTCTTCTTAGCTACCGGAATCAGCATGGCACTGATGCCAATTACCTCGCAATTACACGGCGCCAATAACGTAGCCGACGTCGGTCATCAACTGCGCCAGAGCCTTTGGCTGTGTTTCATCAACAGCACGCTGCTAATCCTCGTGCTACGAAACTCAACCCACATATTCCTCTGGGCAGGCATCGACGCAAACACCTCGCAGATTGCTGGCGATTATTTGCTCGGCCTGTCTTGGGGCGTTCCTCCGGTAATCTGTTACATCTCTTTTCGCTACGTGCTCGAAGGCCTTGGACATACCCGGCCGCCGATGATCATCGCTGCCAGCATATTGCCTTTGAATGCTCTGCTTAACTACGTCCTCATTTATGGCAAGTTCGGTTTTCCTGAGCTCGGCGGCGTGGGTTGTGGTTACGCCACGGCGGTGGTGTTTTGGATCGAACTGGGTTTCATGTGTTTGTTTTTGCGCAAACCGTATTTCCGCGCGACCCAGTTTTTTGCCGTATTTGAATGGCCCCAATGGCATAGCATTGGCAAGATTTTCAAACTTGGATTTCCTATTGCACTGACGGTTTTTCTCGAAATGGCATTGTTTAGTGCGATTGGCTTTTTTGTTGCAAAAATCGGCATCACGCAAATGGCCGCCCACTCTATTGCCAGCAATTTGAACTGGATGACTTACGTCATTCCCATGGGTATCGGTAGCGCCGCCAGCATCCGCATTGGTTTTCTTATTGGCGCTAACGAGTTAGAACTGGCCCGCGCGACCGCCTGGGCGATTCTAAAATTCGCCATCGGCTATGCGCTGGCGGTCAGNGTTTTGTTGGTGCTATTGCGTTATCAATTGGTCAGCGTTTACACCACCGACATCGCGGTGACTAGTGTTGCAGTGGTGCTGCTGTTATTTATTGCCGTTTATCAAATCGTTGATGACACCCAGGCAGTGCTCGTCAGCGCCCTGCGCGGTTATAAAGATACAACAGTACCCATGCTAATCAGCTTGGTTAGTTACTGGCTGCTAGCGTTACCACTGGGCTATGCCCTTGCCGAGGGCCTTGTGGGCGACTCTCCCTTGGGTGTTTACGGCTACTGGACCGGCTTGACGTTAGCCCTGTCTGTGGTCGCAGTTGGCGCAGGTTTACGCTTACGGTACATCAGCTCTAACTTTGAGAGAGTCCGCAAACTTAGCGCCGTGAGTGCAAGTCCAGCGGCATAACTGTGATGCCTTTGCCGTGCGTTCATAGACAATGTAAACCGGCGCTATTATTCTCGCTGCCATATTGGGTTGCAGGAAGACATGCTATGGGTTCATTTCAACTTTTGGGCGCTACGATTTTTACCACTTGGCTGCTGACTATAGGCGGCGTCGCGAACGCAGAAATTAAGCGCACCGCCAGCGGTCATCCGGACCTCAGCGGCACCTACAACGTGGCAACACTAACGCCGTTGCAGCGCCCCCAGCGTTACGGCGACAAGCTGACCATTACGCCAGAGGAAGCCAAAGCCATCTCGGAATATTGGGCAAACAATTTGGCTAAAGACTCAACACCCTCTGATCCAAATCGCGAGGCACCGCCGGAAGGAGGTGCTGAGATCTATGTACCTGAGTTTAGCGGTGCCGCCGGCAAAGTCGGCGGTTACAACGCCTTTTACGTCGATATTGGTGAAAGCAATTTCAAACTAGATGGCAAATACCGCACATCTATCATTACCCAACCGGCCAATGGCCGTATGCCCAGTTTGTCGCCACAGGGGATCAAGGCCGCACAAGCGTTACAAGCGTTCTACCATGAAAATACCGGTACCGCGTGGTGGATCGATCTGCCCCAAGGACCATACGATGACCCAGAGTT
>NHET02000128.1 GCA_002170355.2 Gammaproteobacteria bacterium TMED92 | reverse complement strand
GAGCCATATCCCGTTGTGGTTAGTTATTCTGACTATTGGTCGCGACCTGATGATTCTGCTCGGCGGAAGCCTCTACCGAATGGTGTTTGGAGCCTTTGAAATTCGCCCGACTCTGGTCAGCAAGGCGAATACGGCGATGCAAATAGTCACGTTAATTCTGATCATGTTGTACTTGTTGCCAGACTCCACTGTGCAAATACCGTTACTTGCGGAACTCGGTCAATACTTGGGGCGCGCTACCGAGCAATTGGTCAATCCGTATTGTTTCTGGCTATTGATGGTGCTCGGCTCGGTGTCGGGAGTGCAGTACATCGTCATATGGGGCGGTCGTACGCGAGCGCAGGTTCAAGCACGCAAAGAAGCTCAAGTGGCGCTCCAGGACGGCAGCAGCAACCGTTGAGTACGCAGATTACNCTGCCNNNTGANGGGGNTTANCANCCGACNATAGANNNTTNTGTNGTTGGCGAGNNCGCCGANCNGGNGGCGNNTTNGCNGNCNCCGCGAAACGGCTTTCGCGGCATTTGGCTCAGCGGTGCGCCATCAAGTGGTCGCAGCCACGTATTGCAGGCCTATGGCGAGTATGCAGCACAGCAGGGACGCGCTGCCTGCTACATGTCGTGTGCCAGCCTGGATGCGAAAATGCTCCCGGCGCTGTGGACGGAGCTCGAGCAACAAGCGCTTGGCGTCATCCAAGGCGAAGATCCGTTGGTGTTGATTGATGATGTGGCGGGTCTGTGCGGNCATGGTCCCTGTGAAGAAGGTCTGATGCTGATTTATCAGCAATTGCTNGCAGCGGGCGGTGAAATCCTAGTCAGTCATGACACCTCTGCGNTGGCTATAAAATTTGCGCTGCCGGATCTAAACTCGCGAATGCGCGGNTTTGAGCACTTTGCCATGATCCCCTTGAGCGATCGGGATAAAGCGCAGGTGCTTACTGATCGCGCCCACGCGAAAGGCTACGAATTGACCGATGCGGTGCTGGAATATTGGTTACGACGCGGACCTAGAGACCTCACCACCTTAGTTGCTGACCTGCAACGGCTCGATCAAGCAACGTTGCAGCACCAGCGGTTGTTAACGGTGCCGTTGNTGAAAGAAGTNTTAGGGTACTGACATGACAAGCGAGCACAGTAGCGAACAGCAATACGTCGGCGTTATCGCGGTTGTCGGCGGTGGTAGTGCAGGTCATGTGGTGCCAGCACTGCCAGTGATTGACGAGCTATTGTCGCGGCGCTGGCAAGTACACTTTATTGGTACGCGCAGCGGCTTCGAACAGAACTTATTAGGTCAACGCAGCGTGGCTTTTCATGGTATCTCTGCGGGCAAGCTTCGGCGTTATTTTGACTGGCAGAACTTTACCGACTTGGGGCGCATTGTGAGTGCGGTGTTAGAGTCGTTGCGACTGTTGCGGCGCGTTAGACCCAAGGTCNTGTTTTCGAAGGGCGGTTTCGTTTCGCTGCCGCCGGTCTTTGCGGCCTGGTTACTGCGCATACCGGTAGTTGCCCACGAATCTGACTTTACCCCAGGGCTTGCGAATCGCTTAGCAGCACCCTTTGTCGCAACTTTTTGCACCAGCTTTGCCGAGACTGCAGCGGGCCGTTATCGCGGTCGAGTTAAACACACCGGCACCCCCATCCGCCCTGAGCTGTTGCTCGGCGATGCGGATAAAGCCCGTAGCCGCTATGGCATAGGCGATAANCCAATCCTGTTAGTGACCGGTGGTAGCCTTGGCGCGGACCGACTCAATCGGGTGGTGCGCGACGCCTTGCCGCGACTGCTGCAACAATTTGCGGTGGTACATGTTTGTGGTCAGGGTAAGGTCAGCGGCGTAAATCAGCCTGGTTATATTGAACTAGCCTACGTCGCAGACGNTTGGGGCGACTTGTTGTCCGCAGCTGANATTGTGCTGTCGCGTGCTGGGGCCAATGCGTTGTTTGAACTATTGACCCTTGGCAAATTAAATTTGTTGGTGCCGTTGTCAGCGGCAGCATCGCGTGGCGATCAAATTGCCAACGCTGAATATGCGCAAACTCATGGCTATAGCCAAGTGTTGCAAGAACACGAGCTGACGCCAGAGCGCTTAGTTGCGTCATTGCAGGAAATACAAGGTAAGACAGCGGCGTACCGGTCGCGACTTAGTAAGTTCCAGAAGTTCGACACCATCGCACTGTTGCTTGATGAAATTGAATCTCTCGCGTGAATCTGCTGCAAGCGAAAAGGTCGCTTCTTGACATCTAAGCGGTCGATGCCTAACGTCGCCGCTCTTTGCAACGCGCCCACCCTCTATGCACAACATCAAGACNTATAACGCCATCGCACAAATCGGCTTNGACCGTTTCCCTGCTGACCAATACCAAGTTGGTGCNGATATCGAGCAACCGCATGCCATGTTGCTACGCAGCCACAAACTAGCTGTCGACGAACTATCCGCAGGTTTGTGCGCAATCGCACGCGCCGGCGCAGGAACCAACAATGTGCCGGTAGCGGAGTGCAGCAAACGCGGCATCGTTGTATTCAACACGCCAGGGGCGAATGCAAATTCGGTAAAGGAATTNGTGCTTACTGGGCTGTTGTTGGCGTCGCGAGATGTGCTTGGGGGCATTAACTACGTGCGATCATTATCCGCGGTCGAGGACGAAAACGAACTCAACAAGCTGGTTGAGGCGGAAAAGAAACGTTTCAAGGGTAAGGAACTAGTAGGCAAAACCCTTGGCGTAGTGGGNCTAGGGGCCATCGGATCGATGGTTGCCCGAGCGGGACTAGACTTAGGCATGAACGTGGTCGNTTATGNCCCGGCGTTGTCGNTTGACGCGGCGTGGCGTATACCCGCAGAAGTAGAACGCATGCAGGACCTGCCTGCGTTGTTTGCTAAAGCCGATTACGTGACTCTGCACGTACCGCTGCTGCCAGCCACACAAGGCATGATCAATGACGAAAGTCTGCGTGCATTTAAGCCAGGCAGCGTGCTGTTGAACTTCGCCAGGCAACCGATCGTGGATGCCAAGGCATTGGCTAGCGCATTGGAGAGTGGCCAAGTCGCGCGCTACGTCGCCGACTTTCCAGTACCAGGGTTGTTAGACCACGACAAAGTCATGTTGACCCCACATCTTGGTGCAAGCACCGATGAGGCAGAAGANAACTGTGCGGTCATGGCTGCGGATCAGCTCAAACAATTTCTTGAAACGGGCAGCATTGTGAATTCTGTGAATTTTCCTGCGGTGGTTTCGCAAGCATACGAAGGCTTTCGCTTAGCCGTTAGCAATGCAAACGTGCCAGGCATGCTGGGCCAAATGACTGCCGTATTGGCCGAGCGNAATATTAACGTGATTGATTTGATCAATAAGAGTCGCGACGACGTGGCTTACAACCTAATAGATCTGTCAGAAGCGCCGGATCAAGGTCTTATCGACGCGATTGAGAAAATAGAGAGCGTCATTAACGTTCGCGTTATAGCGAGCTAGACACCTACTGTCTTCACCCCGCGGCGCGCTTGGCGCGCAACGAATCGGCCCGGNGCAACACTGGCGAGGGCGCGCGGCGAGGCGGGCGAAATCCAGCCGAGCAAATCGCTGGCAATGATGCTTGCGGCTAAGGGCGCACTGCTCGACCCCATCGAGCCGTGAGCAGCGCTCACCCACGTATCCTCGGTAACTTTGCCGATTACCGCATCGCGGTCGCTGGACACACATCGGGCTGCGCGCTGGCGTTGCACAGAGTGGATCTCGCCGGTACCTAAAATCGCCCGATTGCTGTCGATGTTGTGCGCCGTAGCGACATCTTCTTGCCAAGGGCGTTGTTCATAAGTACTGCCAATAACCCAATGTTTAGGGCCGGGTAATACATAGCCGTTACCAACAATTGCCGCCTTTAGCTGTTTGTTTGGCGGCGCGCTGAGTGCGGGGATCCAATCCAGTTGGCCGTGCACATCGCCTATTTCTAAGGGCATGGCCCTGACCAAGTCACGGCTGGCACTGGCGCAAGCAATGACGTGAGCATGGCCTTGGCCCGGCGCTAAGACGAATTCTATGCCTGGATGATCAACCAGTTCGTTGCACAACTGTCGCAGGTTGATTATTGCAGAGTCAGCGAACATCAGTCCGGACAACGCAGTAACGCCTAATTCACTGGATAACGTGTTGGCGTCCAGCAGTTTTAGCCATGGATCGCGTGGGTGTGCATAAACGGCGTGCAGGCGTTGTTGTTTGCGCACTTCGTCCTCTGCTAACGCCAACTGCACAGCGCTCAAAGTGCGTGTACTGGCGTATTTGCTCATTTCATAACGCGCGTGGTGGTAAGCTCGCGCGCGGAATTCGCCGCCGCCACTCAGATCGCCCAACAGGCGGCAATGCAAAGCACTGGCCTGCATTTTTGAGCCGCCGCTGGCAATACCGTGAGGATCGAATAGTTGTACCTCGACACCCAGGTTGGCCAGTTCCCGCGCCACCGTGCAACCGGCGATACCGGCACCGAAGACGTGCACTTGCGAGGGCTTTGGTGTTGCCGAGCGTTGGCCAATGCGGCTGTAGACGCCTGCCAAACTCTCACGCTTGCGCGGCCTTTGATCGACTCTTTGCATGTTGAAACCGACGGCGGACAGATCGCGGCGCACTTGCCCTGCGGCGGTGAACGTGCTGACGTGGGTTCCGGAGGCTGAACAATTCGCGAGCGCGCGGAAGACTGCGGGTCGCCACATTTGTGGATTCTTGCGAGGATCAAAACCATCCAAGAACCAAGCGTCAACCGGTTGGCGATGGCGCGCCTGAAGATCTACCAGGCCCTCTAAAGCATCGCCATGGAACACGCTTAAGTGAATCCGACCGTTGGCGAAACTGCGGCGGTGCCAGCCTTTTAGCAGCGGCAGGGCCGCTGCCGCAAGTTCGGTAAACAAAGCTTTTGAACGTCGTTTCGCCAGTCGAGCCCAATCTTGTGGCGCCAAGGGGTGAGCCTCGAAGCTGATGTAATGCAGGCGTTTTGCACTGTGGCGCAGCACCGCTTCGGCGCACAATACAAAGTTCAAACCACTGCCGAAACCCAGTTCTGCAACCTGCAGGCAATTTGTGAGATTTTGCCGAGACAGTAACTGGCTTGGTTGCAGAAACACGCGTTGGAATTCCTCCTCGCCGTTGCCGCTGTAGTAAATGTCGTCGTAATCGATGGCGAATGGCTCGTCGCCACGCCAACTAAGATTTGCGGGTTCGATGACTTCGCCGCTCACAGTTGCGTTAGCCAGTAGCGATGGGGTGTGCTGGGTCGGTAATCCAGCCACTCCAGGAATCCGCGTACAAGGTCGGCTCTGCAAGTCCAGCAATGCGCGCAGCAAGAATATTATGCGTTGCGGTAACGCCAGAACCGCAATAGCAAACCAAGTCTGAGTGAGGCCGATAGGCTGCAAAACGTTCTGCTAATTGCTGCGGCGTCTTAAAACGGCCGTCTGCCGCAAGGTTGTCAGTAAACGGCAAACAGCTTGCGCCTGGAATATGCCCCGCAACCGCATCTATCGGCTCGACCTCACCAGTAAAGCGTTCAAAGCTGCGAGCATCAATCAAACTTGGGCGCGCAGCGGGCGGTTGCTGGATGATGTGCAAGACATCAGCACTGGTTGCCAGCCGGGTGAGCGGTTCGCTTGCAGCAAAGTCGCTGGGTTGCAGCGTAGCCCCAGTGCCTTCCGCAAGAGGCTGCGGCCAATGCCCCAAGCCACCATCAAGTACCGCCGCATGAGTATGGCCGAGCCACCGCAACATCCACCACGCCCGCGCGGCAAAGCCGCCACCGGCATCGTCATACAACACAATCTGCGCATCGTTGCGCAAACCCAGAGCGCGTACTTGCTCAAGCCAATGTTGCCGAGAGGGAAGAGGATGGCGACCATGCTGGTTGGGCTGGCTAGACAATACGGTGTCTAAATCAACATGTTGGGCACCAGCGATGTGACCTTGAGTAAACGCTGCTTGTCCCCAGTTGGCGTCACCCAGCCGCGCTCGACAATCAAGGATGTGTAGCGGACCTGAGTATTGCGCAAGCTCTGCGGCAGAAATTAATAACGAGTACATGGCAGCAGCGACTTACATACGATCCACAACGCCAATGCCCAATAGATCTAGCCCGGTAGCAAGAGTTTTGCCGGTGCTGCTCGCGAGCACCAAGCGGCGCTCGCGTTGCTCGTCCGCGCTTTGCAGGATCGGACATTGCTCGTAGAAAGAGGTGAAGCGGGTTGCCAACTCGTACAGATAGGCGCACAGATAGTGAGGAAAACCCTCGTCGGCGACTTGATTCAGTACGTCGTTAAAACCGGCTATACATACTGCTAAGCGACGCTCCGGTTCGTCCACCGCCACCGTCTCCGTTGGCAACTGTTCGGGCGTTACCGCGGCCCGATCAAAGAGACTTCGAATGCGGCTGTAAGCGTACTGCAGATAGGGCGCAGTGTTGCCGTCAAAGCTCAGCATTTGGTCCCAATCAAAAACATAATCGCTGGTGCGGTTTTTGGACAGATCAGCGTATTTCACCGCACCGAGACCAATGACTTGAGCTAACTTTTGCAGTTCAACAGTCGCAATGTCTGGATTCTTTGCTTGCACCAAGGCGGCCGCTCGGCGCTCGGCTTCGTCTAGTAGCTCGGCCAACTTAATGATGCCGCCCTGGCGGGTTTTGAAAGGTTTGCCGTCTTTGCCCAACATTGTGCCAAAGGGTAAGTGCTCTAATTGCACACGCTCCGACGCAAACCCGGCAGCCTTTGCGACGGCAAAAATCTGCTTAAAGTGTAGGGACTGTCGTGCATCAACAAAGTACAAAACGCGATCTGCGCCGAGGCGTTTTTCGCGATGCGCTACTGCGGCCAAGTCGGTGGTGGCGTAGAGATAACCACCGTCGGATTTGCGCACGATAACAGGTTGAATCTCGCCATCCTTATTCTTGAATTGATCAAGAAATACACACGCTGCACCCTCGGACTGCTGTAACAAATTGGTGTCTTCGAGGGTGCTGATGACACCGGCCAGATCGTCGTTGTAAGCGCTCTCACCCATAATGTCGGCTGCACTCAGGGTGATGTCTAAACGGTCATAAATTTGCTGGCAATGCGACATAGATATATCGATAAAACGTTGCCATTGATGCAACGCGCCAGGATCCCCTGATTGCAGCGCCACCACTGCTTGGCGGCTGCGTTCGCGAAAATCATCATCTGCGTCAAAGCGCTGTTTCGCTGCTCGGTAAAAGTTTTCCAGGTCTGCCAGCTCCTCGGAGTCGTTGCCCGAGTCGCTCAGATAGGTCAGCAACATGCCAAATTGGGTGCCCCAATCGCCAACATGATTCTGCCGAATNACCNTATGCCCCTGGGCTTCTAAAACCCGCACAACACAATCGCCGATAATAGTGGTGCGCAAGTGGCCAACGTGCATCTCTTTGGCCAGATTCGGTGCCGAGTAATCTACGACAACAACNAGAGGTTCGGTGCTGGAAACGACGCCCGNACTGAGCGCGGGCGCAACAAACTCTGCGGCTAATGTCAGATTAATAAAGCCAGGGCCGGCCACGTCCATCGCGGCAACCATTTTCGAGAACTTATTATCATTGTGCAGGTGCTCGATGATTTGGGCGGCGACCTCTCGCGGATTGCGCTGTGCACGTTTGGCCGCAGCCATAACACCGTTGGCTTGATAGTCGCCGAACTCCGGTCGACTGGCAGCCTGAACCATGGCCGCGCCGGTTAAATTGAGTGCCTCAAAGGCCGCTTCGATGTGCTCGGTCAGCAACGCTTTTATGTGCATAGCAAGACGCCGTGGCTAGTCGAGTGGGCGAACCTGATCCGCCTGGTCGCCCTTATCGTGGTTAACGACAACAAAGGAAACCGCCTGGCCATCACGCAAGTGAGCGCGCTGGCCGTCACCGTTACCAACGATGCAACGCTGGTGGACAAAGATCTCCTCCCCAGATTCGCGCACAATAAAGCCGTAACCCTTAGTGCGATTAAACCACTTCACAGCACCTTTCTCGGTCGGCCCGGTAGCGGCCTTGGGTGACTCTTTCGGCTGTTGTGGTGCCTTGGCTTTCGCGGTTTTAGGGTTACGACCTTTACGGTCGTCGTCCTTACGACCCCGGTTGGAACGATTGCCGCGGGCGTTGCGGTTTTGATTGCGTCCGGTATTGCTCTGGCGCTTCGGTTGATTACTGGTGCTTGCTAGGCGGGCGTTAAACAGGCCGTTAATCAACAAAGCCGCGGCCACGGCAGTTCCCAAAACAAGATAGCTGGTATCGCCAGGAAAAAACTTGCTTACGAATTCTACGACCAGGTAAGTGAGTAATAAGGCGCTGGCGAGCGCAATGGCAAAAGTACGCATAAAAAGGTCAATCAGATGAAAAGCGCAAGTGTAACCCAATCCCCTAACAGATGGTGGCGAGTGTTGCTGTGCGCGCGGTGGCGAACCGCGTCGAGTAAACGCGCGGTGTTGTATTGCAGCGTTACTGGGGTTGTAGCTCTGTCGCCAAAATCACGATGGCTTTTTCCGGTACTGCAGCCATGCCCATGCGCAAATGCGTATCGGTGAGTTCAATGGTTTCGATGACGTCCATACCATCGACTACTCTGCCAAAAACGCTATAGCCAGGCTCGCCCTGGTTGGCGTCCAGATGCGGATTGTCCCGAACGTTAATGAAGAATTGGGTGTCTGCGGAATCTGGATCGCTGAGGCGCGCCATTGCAACGGTATAGCGTTTGTTGCTTAAGCCGTTAAACGATTCGTTAGGAACTTTGCGCTCACTTGGTTTGTAGTTGAGTTGTGCGTCGTAACCCCCCGCCTGAATCATAAAGTTAGGGATTACGCGGTGAAATACCAGCCCAACGTAAAATTCTTCTTCAACCAAAGACAGGAAGTTGGCAACGTGCTTTGGCGCCAACTTCGGCAATAGCTCAATCTCGATCACACCTTCACTGGTGGTCAAGTGTACCCGTGGGTTGGCCTCCGCATGGCTGGAGATTGGCAGTATCAGCAACGCAATAGCGAGAGTAACAGCGCGCCATGGTGGTTGTTTCAAAGCTGCTAAAGGTAGCCTCATGTTAAGCACCGGTAGATTTGAGAATAGTCGTATACGCCGCCACCGTAGAGCTGAAGCCGTCAACCAGAGCTTCGCAGACTATGGCATGGCCAATGGATACTTCGGCCAGGCCGGGCAAATTGGCAAACAGCGGTAGATTCTGTTGGTCTAAGTCGTGCCCAGCGTTGATCCCGAGGCCGGCTTTCAATGCCGCTTCGGCGGCGTCAGCAAAGCGTCGATAACACGCTTGGGTTTGTGGGTGGTCGGGGCCATATTGCCAGAACGTCTCGGCGTACGGGCCGGTATAAAATTCCACGCGGTCAGCGCCGTAGTCGGCCGCTGCCGACATATGCGCAACCACTGGATCCATGAACAAGCTGACCCGTGCCCCGGCTTTTTTGCATTGCTCAATATGTTGTCGCAACGCTGGTTGCTCAACGATCAAGTCCCAACCGTGATCGGAGGTCAGCTGATCGTCGCTGTCAGGCACCAGGGTGGCTTGGGCCGGAGCCGCGGCCGCAACCAATTCGATGAAGCCTGGATAACCAGTGGTGTTGGCAGCAGCCACAGGATTACCTTCAATGTTGAATTCAATATGTGGAAACTCTGTTCTTAATAAATGTGCTAAGTCTGGCACGTCGCTGGCGCGGATGTGTCGCTGATCTGGTCGAGGGTGTACGGTAATGCCGCCAGCGCCCGCGGCAATGGCGAGCTTGGCAAACTCTATGACGCTTGGTCGCTGGCCTTCGCGGGAGTTCCGCAACAGGGCGATTTTATTAAGATTAACGCTGAGTACGGTCATTCCTGGCTCAAGAATCTTGTGGTTCTGACTTTTCTAACGAGTTTAACGAGCTCTCTGACAGCGCACCGGTAGCTGCCAAATAAACAACAGTAATAACAATGAAGCCCAATTGCAGNGCCATAAGGCCGAACACTTTGAAGGTTACCCAGGTGTCCATGGAAAAGTTATTTGCGACCCAAATGTTCAAGCCAGCACAGCCTAGAAACGCCAGAGACCAGCCATAGGTCAGACGTTGCCAGTTTTGATCGCTCAACTGCATAGCTTTGCCCAACACTTTTTCGAGCAAAAAAACTTTTTTGAACCAAAAGGAACCGAGCAGGGCAGCTGCAAAGAGACTGTATATCACCGTAGGCTTCCATTGAATAAAAGCCTCGTCTTGTACAACTAAGGTCAGGCCGCCCAGCAGCATACTGGCCCAAAAAGTAATTTTGAGCTCATTGCTGATGGGCTTGCGTAGAAGCTTGTAGGCGATCATTTGCAAACTAACGCTGACCATCAAGACGGCGGTGGCGATAAAGATGTCACCGCCGACGAAATATGCGATAAGGAATGCTAACACCGCAGCGAAGTCGATTAGTTGTTGCATGAGTTGACCTTAAAAAACACCGGCGCATGATAAAGGATATGGCAGCGGTGAGCACCCGACCTGGTGGTCAGCGCCCGCAGGTGTCGATCCTCGTTCGAACCAGCGCCCAGGAGACACTATGACTCAATTGCTTAGCGTACACCCNACTCACCCTCAGGCGCGGTTGCTGCAAATGGCCGCNTCGGCCTTGCACAAGGGTGAACTTGTGGCGTATCCGAGTGATACCACCTACGCTCTGGCCTGCCATGTGGGCGATAAAGCCGCCATGGAAAAGCTCATCCAAATTCGGCAACTGCCGAAAAACCATCAGTTCACCTTGGCGTGCCGAGACCTCAGCGAGTTGAGCACTTATGCGCGAGTAGAGAATGCCGACTATCGGTTGCTGAAACGCAATACGCCAGGGCCGTTTACCTTCATATTGCAGGCCAGTAAGGAAGTACCAAAACGCTTGGTGCATCCAAAAAAGCGCACCATCGGGCTGCATATTCCTGATCATCCCATTGCTCAGGGGTTATTAGACGCGCTGGCAGAACCAATGTTGACTAGCACGTTGCGGATGCCCGGCGATGACGAGTGCTTGCAAGAGGGTGANGAGATTCTGGCTCGGCTGAAAAACCAGATCGCGGTGGTGTTAGACGGTGGTCAGGGCGGTATTGAGCCATCCACGGTTGTAGATTTAACCCAAGGCGGTGTGGACGTGGTGCGCCAAGGGGTCGGAGANCTGGTTTAGTGATAGGCGCAAAGGCCGCGCTCAACAGTGCACGATTGCGGTGATGGAAATGTCTGCCATCCCACCAATGCAATGCCTATAATGCTCGGGTGTTTCTTGACTAGGGCGCTCGCTTGAGCAGCAACGATTCCAACCAGAGAGTATTGTCCGGNATGCGGCCAACGGGCCGTCTACATCTTGGTCATCTTCACGGCGTGCTGAATAACTGGGTGCGACTGCAACACGAATACGAGTGTTATTTCTTTGTCGCGGACTACCACGCGCTGACCACTAACTACGAGCACGCCGAGAACATTGAGCAGTTCACCTACGATACCGTGGTGGACTGGCTAGCTGCGGGAATAAACCCAGGAGCGGCAACAGTATTCGTGCAAAGTCGCGTGCCAGAGCACGCTGAGTTGCACTTACTGCTGTCGATGATTACGCCGCTATCGTGGTTAGAGCGGGTGCCGTCTTACAAGGACCAGCAGCAGAAGCTCAGCGACCGTGACCTTGCCACCTACGGATTTCTCGGATACCCGCTGTTGCAAGCGGCGGACATTCTGATCTATCGGGCCGGTTGGGTGCCGGTGGGTGCAGATCAGGTCGCTCATGTTGAACTCACGCGTGAGGTGGCACGACGCTTTAATCATATTTATGGACGCGAGCCAGGATTTGAAGAACACGCAGAAGCAGCCATTAAAAAAATGGGCAAAAAGGCTGCGCGGTTGTATGTGAATTTGCGTCGGGAGTTTGTTGAGCGCGGCGACAGCGAGGCACTAGAGCGCGCTCGTGCTCTGTTGGCGGAGCAACAAAACTTGTCTATCGGCGATACCGAGCGCCTGTTTGGTTATCTAGAGGGTAATGGCCGCATCATTCTTGCAGAGCCGCAGTCGTTGCTCACCGAGCAGCCAAAAATGCCGGGCTTGGACGGCGAAAAAATGTCCAAGTCATACAACAATTATATCTCGTTGCGAGAGGCGGCGGATTCGGTGGAGCAAAAAATCCGTACCATGCAGACTGATCCCGCGCGGGTGCGCAAGACTGATCCAGGCGATCCTCAGCAATGTCCGGTATACGGTTTACACCAGGTCTATTCAGACGAGGCCACTCTGAATTGGGCGGCCGACGGTTGCCGCAGTGCATCAATGGGTTGTATCGACTGTAAGGGTCCACTGATCGACAGCGTCAACGCCGAGCAAGAGATTATCCGCCAACGCGCACAGCAGTTCGACGAGGATCCTGATTTGGTCAATACCATTATCCAGGAAGGTTCAGAAAAGGCGCGTAGCATTGCTCGAGAAACTTTGGACGACGTTCGCGAAGTGATTGGCATCAGTCATCGCTAGTGAGTGAGCAACGCACATCGCGGGAGCAATAGCGTGGAAACAGCGGAAACAGAAGTGCAACAGCGCAAAATAGAGACGCCCGGCCATCTTGATCAAGCCAGAGCGCAAGATCAGAGCACCATCGCTTGGGTTGATGGCGAATCGGTCAAGCAATTGCCTACAGATCTGTACATTCCGCCAGCAGCGCTGGAAGTCTTTCTCGATACGTTTGAAGGTCCGTTGGATCTGTTGCTGTATCTGATCCGACGGCAAAATCTCAACATTCTCGATGTAAAGGTGGCGGTGATTACCGCCCAATACATGGAATACATCGATCTAATGCAAGCCCTAGAGTTAGAACTTGCTGGCGAGTACTTGTTGATGGCCGCGATGTTGGCGGAAATTAAGTCGCGCATGTTGCTACCACGCCCCGAGGCTGAAGAGGACGAAGATGATCCGCGCGCAGAATTGATTCGGCGCCTGCAAGAATACGAGCAAATAAAGACCGGCGCTGAGCGGCTTGACGCAGTGCCACGCANGGAGCGNGAGCTNTTTGNGGCGGCAGCCAATAAGCCAGAGCTTGTTCGTCAGTATGCAGAGCCGGAAGTGGACTTCCGTGAAGTTTTGTTGGCGATGGCGCGAGTATTGCAGCGTGCAGAAATGTTCACCCAGCACGAGGTGCAGTTAGAGCCATTGTCGGTGCGTGAGCGTATGGGCAGCATTCTTAGCCGTGTTAGAAACAGCAGCGAATTTGTGCCATTTCAAGAGTTATTCGCGGCAGAGGAGGGTCGTCTNGGTGTAGTGGTCACGTTTTTGGCGGTAATGGAATTGGTGCGGGAATCACTGTTGGAGTTTCAGCAAGCAAAAGCGTTNGCTCCCATACACGTTCGAGCCGGTACTGGGTCCATAGCAGGCGGCCCGGTNGCAGACTTTGCTGCCATAGATGCGCAATATTCTGGTCGAGAACAGACAGTCGAAGAGGNTGGGNGATGAATTCCAATGTAGCAGAGTTGCCCCAAGCCAAGGTGGCGCAAATTGTCGAAGCGGCATTGTTGGCGGCAGANGGCCCAATTACTGTCGATGGNTTGTACAAATTGTTTCTTGACGGCGAGCTGGGAGCAGAAGAAGGCCGCAAGAAGATTCGCCAGGTATTGCAAGAATTACAGGCTAACGAAGCCGATCGTGGCATCGAGTTGGTGCAGGTGGCGTCGGGCTATCGCTTCCAAGCGCGGCAGGATTTGAGCCCCTGGGNGAGTCGCTNGTGGGATGAGAAGCCGCCTCGTTATACCCGCGCACTGCTCGAAACCTTAGCCATAATTGCTTACAAACAGCCGGTCAGTCGNGGTGATATCGAGCAGATTCGCGGCGTTGGTGTGAGTCAAAATATTATGCGTACGTTGCTTGAACGTGAGTGGATAAAAGTCGTTGGACAANGAGAAACGCCTGGTCGTCCGTCCATATACGGCACTACCAAAGCGTTTTTAGACTACTTTGGCGTGCGCAAACTAGAGCAACTGCCACCGTTGGATGAAATACGAGAACTCATCGAACCCGTGCTTGGGCTGGGGGCGGCGCAAAGCATGGCCNCAGCNAGCGCAGAACCCGCTGCGGCCNNGGCGCAACAAGCAGCAGCGGTGCAGCNGGGGGCTGGGCAAGCGACCGAGGCCCAGGTCGAAGATAATGAGCCTGAGGTAAATGTTGATAACGCGGGCGCGAAAGCAGACACCGAATTGATGCATGGCGAGAGCAAAAGCAGCGCCGGCGCCAAGCAACAGGGCTGACTCTATGGCNAACCAANACCCCAAGCTCGCCCCAGGACTTGGCGAAAAACTGCAAAAAGTGCTGGCTGCGCAAGGATATGGTTCACGCCGGCAAATGGAGCTTTGGATCACCGAGGGCCGTGTTAGCGTAAATGGCCAGCAAGCACATCTTGGGCAACGTGTAGTGGCGCAGGACCAATTGCAAGTAGACGGACAGGCNGTGGCGGAACGAAGAACGACCGCGCCNCAAATATTGTTGCTGAACAAAGCCGGCGGCACGGTTTGTAGCCGCCGCGACCCAGAGAANCGCCCCACCATTTTTGATCAGTTGCCGAGGTTGCGCGAAGGGCGGTGGATTACCGTAGGCCGACTAGATATGGCAACTACGGGGCTATTGTTGCTTACCAACGATGGCGAACTCGCNCATAAACTCATGCATCCGTCCACCGGCATGGATCGAGAGTATGCGGTGCGGATCAATCGCAAACTCGACGACGATGTACTCACACAACTGACCGAAGGCGTAGTGGTCGAAGGNGAGGACATGCGTTTTTCAGACATCCGTTACTACAATGGCAGCGAAAATAACTTTTGGTATCACGTAGCGCTTATGGAAGGCAAAAACCGCGAGGTTCGGCGCCTATTCGATGCAGTCGGTGCTACGGTGAGTCGATTAAAGCGGGTTCGCTATGGACCGGTAATTTTGCCCTCGTGGCTGACGGTAGGGCAGTGGGCGTCGATGCAATTAGATGACCTGCGCAGACTTTATAAGCTCATGCGNCTGCCGATACAGGGTAAAGACTTACAGGCGGCACAACGGCTNAAGCGCTCGAAAGTCGCAAAAACCAGCTGTTTGGTCCCCTACCCAGANTTGCCCGAGGGCTGATCAATCGTTCCAGTTGCGGGCGTCTAGCGTCGCGCCAGTTGCAGGCAAGTCACGGGCAATTAGGCTTGGCAGCAGGCTNCCGGCGAGCAAAAATACAAATAAGCTCATGTGTTGTTCGGGCGTCGGAAGAGTCATTGGGTCTTCTAACGGATAAGCCTCGCGTCGCATGGTTGTGCGGGTACCTCCCGGATTAACACTGTAAACGCGAATTTTTCCAGCANTCTCGGTTTCGTCGGCAAGAATTTGGTTCACGCCTTCCAACGCGAACTTAGAAGCCGAGTAAGCGCCCCAATAGGCGCGGCCCTGAGAGCCAACCGAGGACGAGACGTGGATCACGCAGCTGTGATCGTTGGCGTCNAGCAGTTCAAACAACCCCTGGTTGAGCATAAATACAGCGTTCACATTGACCTGCATCACGGTTTGCCAGTGCTCCACTGGATAGTGGGCAATTGGCACTTTAGGACCGAGCATCGACGCGTTGTGCACAAGGCCATGCAGCGTGCCGTAGTGGCTGCGAATGGATTCCGCCAGAGACGCCACGGTTGCAGCGTCTAGTCGCGCCAGNTCGCAAGGAACAATCACCGGGTCCGTATTCGTGTGCTCGCAGATCCAATCGAAAACCGCCTCGAGTTTGGTTCTTGTGCGACCTAACAAAACGACGTTGGCGCCAANGCATGCGAGNGTTTTCGCCAACGCTTTACCGATGCCGTCACCGGCACCGGTGACAACAATGTGTTTGCCAAGCAGGGTCTGNGGCCCCACAGCGTCGCTCAAAAAGTCCGGCCAGGCCGCTACTTCAGCGGCTAACTCTGGATAGCCTTGCATCGCTGTGTCGGTCATGGGATCTCTTATTGTCAGGCGGGCTTNACCGCNTGCACCAGATAGTTGGTGCTGGTGTCTGTGGTGATNCGGCATTTGCGTGTGAACGGATTGTACTGCATGCCGCTGATGTTCATAACCTCTAGTCCCGCATCGCGTAGGGCTTGGGCCAGCTCGCTTGGTTTAATGAACTTACTGTACTCATGGGTCCCGCGGGGCAGTATGTTCATCACGTATTCAGCGCCCAATATTAACAGCGCATAGGCTTTGGCGTTGCGATTGATGGTAGAAAAAAACAAATCACCGCCNGGCTGGGCCAATGTGGCACAAGCCGCAACGGTGTCGGCGTAAGCAGTTACGTGCTCTAACATTTCCATACAAGTGACGGTTTTGAACTCGCCCGGGCGTATTGCCGCCAGTTCTTCTGCAGTGCTTTCGTGGTAGTCGATGGATNCCCCAGCCTCCAAAGCATGTAATTTAGCCNCCCCAAGAGCCTTGCCCGCCATGTCGATGCCNACGGTTTCACTGCAGTGCNGCGCCAGCGATTCGCTTAAAATGCCGCCGCCGCAACCGACGTCNACAGTAGNNCCGGCGTTCAAATCNGAGCGCTGGCGGATGTACTGCAGTCGCGCCGGGTTGATGTCATGCAAAGGTTTGAAGTCGCCATTTGGATCCCACCAGCGATGGGCTAGNGCATCAAATTTTTCNATTTCTGGAAGATCAACGTTCGCTTCAGGTTGCATGCTGGCCTCGTATAAACAAATAGCGGTTGGCAAAAGGNGCGCTAGGGTTANGTAACTTGTAACTGCCAGCGTTGTGCNTTGCGACATAACTCGTCGAGATTAATCTTCTGTAGCTGGCCGTGACGCACTAGTGAACGGCCTGCGANAAAAACGTCAGTGACGGCAGNNCCGGTNANATTGTGCACAAGGCTTGCGAAAGGATTGTGAATAGGCGACATGTTCGCACGCAGGGTGTTCACCGCAATCATATCNGCGCTTTTTCCNGGTTCTAGTGAGCCGATTTCGTGNTCCATTCCCAGCACTTTGGCGCCGTCNAGGGTAGCCATCCGTAGCGTCCTGGCGGCGTNGCCCTGGGTAGGATCTGCTGCGTGGTGCTTCGCTAGCATACTCGCCAAACGCAGCTCGGCGAATAGGTCCTGACTGTTATTTGATGCCGCGCCATCGGTACCNATGGCGACGTCAATGCCTTGGCTTTGTAGTGCTGCTACGGGGCAATAGCCGCTAGCAAGCTGCATGTTCGAGCTTGGACAATGCACAACGCCGGTGCCGCTGGCTGCCACCAAGTCGATGTCGTTGTCTGTCAGAGCAGTCATATGCACAGCCTGAAGGCGCGGTCCAAGTAGACCGAGGTCGTGCAATAACTGCACATAGCCATGACCTAATTGCTGCTCGGCTTGGTCGACCTCGCGCTGATTTTCATGCAGATGAATGTGCACTCGCGCGTCTAGCTCATCAGCGTACATAGCGATTTGCGTCAAATGCTTATGTTCAACGCTGTAAGCACCATGCGGGCCAAAGACGACATCAATGGTCGGATGGTGTCGGTATTCATCGTACAGTGCCAGGGTCTTGTGCAAGCTGTCGTCAGCGTTCTTCGCCCAACTGGTGGCAAAGTTAATGACCGGTGCCGCGATCTGGCAACGTATGCCGGTTTGGTGAGCGACGCGCGCCACAGTCTCTGGAAAAAAGTACATGTCGGCGCAAGTGGTGGTGCCCGATAACAACATCTCTGCGATCGCCAGTTCAGTCCCCAAGGCAACCGCTGATGCGTCCATGTAACTTGCCTCAAAAGGCCAAATAACGTCGCTCAGCCAGTCTTGCAGGGGNAAACCCGTGCCGACACCGCGCATCAAGCTCATCGCTGCGTGGCCGTGGGCGTTCACCAGTCCGGGCAACAAAATATGCTGGTCTAAATGGTTGTGCGGTAACTCGGGAAACTCGGTTTGTAAGTCTTGCATGGACGCGAGCGCGGCGATTCGGCCGTCNCGCACAGCAACGCCGTATTCGNGTAAGGCAATATTTTCTGGCGCGATNGGNAAAACCCACTCGGCACTAAGAATAAAATCAGAAGTCTGCATGACCGGATTATAGCGGTCACGCCGCCCCGGGTCTGCGCCCGCGCAGCGCTGGTANAGATNGCCACGGCCAGCCATTGAAGGCCCAATCTGATGCGCTTAAAAACCCTGCTTGTGGTAGCATGNTCGGCTAGTTTTGCGGTTCGTTGTAACAGTTTTATGTCCGACACNTTGCCCCCTGATTTGCCCCCAGATAGTCGAGATATTTCCCCAGTAAATATTGAAGACGAGCTGCGGCAGTCCTACCTAGATTACGCCATGAGTGTCATCGTTGGGCGCGCTTTACCTGACGTTCGCGACGGCTTAAAGCCAGTGCATAAGCGTGTTTTGTTCGCCATGAACGANCTNAANAANACNTACAACCGCCCTTACGTTAAGTCCGCTAGGGTGGTGGGTGACGTTATTGGTAAATATCACCCGCATGGCGACAGCGCAGTGTATGAAACCGTAGTGCGCATGGCCCAGGACTTCTCAATGCGTTACCTGCTNGTAGACGGACAAGGCAACTTTGGTTCCATCGATGCTGATCCACCCGCNGCAATGCGATACACCGAAGTGCGCATGGCAAAAATGGCTTCCGAGCTATTAGCCGACCTAGACAAAGACACGGTCGACTTCGTCAACAACTACGATGACACCTTAACCATGCCGGATGTGTTGCCAACGCGGGTGCCCAACCTGTTGGTGAACGGTAGCTCTGGCATTGCGGTGGGCATGGCCACCAACATTCCGCCGCACAATTTGACCGAAGTGGTAAGCGCTTGCTTACAGATGTTGGATCACCCCGACATTTCGGTGGACGAATTAATGGAGCATATCCAAGGCCCAGATTTCCCGACCGGCGCCATGATCAATGGCCGAGCGGGCATCGTGCAGGCCTACCGCACGGGTCGTGGCAAGATTTATGTGCGCGCAAAGGCGGATGTCGAAACTGATAAGTCTGGGCGCGACCGGATCGTTATCAGCGAAATTCCCTATCAGTTGAACAAAGCTCGGTTAATCGAAAAGATCGCGGAACTGGTCAAAGAAAAGCGCATAGAAGGCATCACCGAACTGCGCGACGAGTCTGACAAGGACGGGCTGCGGGTGGTGATCGAACTGCGCCGTGGTGAATCCGGCGAAGTGGTATTGAACAATCTTTACAGTCAAACCCAGTTGCAGACGGTGTTTGGCATTAACTGCGTGGCACTTGTTGACGGCCAACCGAAGTTGTTGAATCTGCGCGAAATGTTGCAAGCGTTTTTGCAACATCGCGAAGAAGTAGTAACTCGGCGCACGTTGTATTTGTTGCGCCGAGCGCGCCAGCGCGGCCACATTCTGGAAGGTCAAGCCGTTGCTCTGGCGAACATCGACGCTGTGATTGAACTGATCAAAAACTCGCCCTCTGCCGCTGACGCGCGGCAGGCGCTTATGCAAAAGCGCTGGCACGCACCGGCACTGTTTGAGCTGCTAGAACGGGTAGGTAGCGATGCGTGTCGTCCAGAATCACTCAGCGAAGAATTCGGCTTTACTGGCGACCTCTACCGTCTTACCGAAGAGCAAGCTCAAGCTATTCTAGAAATTCGCCTGCACAGGTTGACCGCCATGGAGCAAAGCAAGCTCATGGAGGATTACCAAGGTGTACTCGACGAGATCGCCGACCTGCTGGATATTTTAGGTTCCTACGCACGGTTGATCAGCGTCATCCGTCAAGAACTTGAAGACATTCGTGACACCTACGGCGACGAGCGCCGCACCGAGATCATCGCCAGTCAGCAAGATTTGTCAGACGAAGACCTGATCACCGAAGAGGAGCTGGTGGTAACCATTTCTCATCAGGGCTACGCAAAAACTCAGCCGCTGGACACCTACCAAGCGCAACGTCGAGGCGGTCGTGGCAAGGCTGCTACGTCGGTCAAAGACGAAGACTTTGTCGAACACTTGGTCATTACCAACTCGCACAATTCACTGCTTTGCTTTTCTAATCTTGGCAAGGTGTATTGGTTGCGGGTGTTTCAGATTCCCCAAGGCAGTCGCGGTGCCAAAGGTCGGCCGATGATTAATTTGTTGCCACTTGATAGCGACGAGCGCATCACTGCGGTGCTGCCTATCTCTGAATACACTAGTGATCACTTTGTGTTCATGGCCACAGCCAACGGCACAGTTAAGAAGACACCGCTGGAACAGTTTTCGCGGCCGCGCCCAAGTGGATTGATCGCGCTGGACCTTGAGGAAGACAACACCCTCATAGGGGCCGCCATTACTAACGGCACCAGTGATGTCATGTTGTGCTCAAGCGCCGGCAAAGCTGCGCGCTTCAAAGAGTCAGATGTACGCGCCATGGGTCGCAGCGCAAAAGGCGTGCGCGGCATTCGGCTTGGTGCCGACCAAAAAGTCATTTCGCTGATCATTCCGCAGGACAATGGCTATTTGCTTACCGCCAGTGAAAACGGCTTTGGCAAACGCACTCCACTGCTCGACTTTCCGATGCGTGGACGCGGTGCGCAAGGGGTGATTGCTATGCAAACCAGCGATCGCAATGGCCAACTGGTCAGTGCGGTTCAGGTCTTCAGTGGCGATGAACTAATGCTCATATCCAATAACGGTA
Source organism: Gammaproteobacteria bacterium TMED92 (assembly GCA_002170355.2). Taxonomy (GTDB): domain Bacteria; phylum Pseudomonadota; class Gammaproteobacteria; order Pseudomonadales; family Azotimanducaceae; genus UBA4421. The sequence continues at coordinate 839 of NHET02000128.1, read as the reverse complement.
CGCTAGTTCGCACTGATTCAGACGGTGTATCGGTTGTTGGGCGCAACACTCAAGGCGTACGTTTGATTAATCTGAAAGACGACGAAGTATTAAACAGCGTTGAGCGCATTGCAGAGCAAACTGACGACCAAGCGGAAGACAACAGCGGTGAATAAAACTGCGCAAGCTTGATAAATATTAAAATCCCGGAGACCACATTGCATCGCACCCATAATTTTTCGGCTGGCCCAGCGGCACTACCAACAGAAGTATTACAACAGGCGTCTGAAGAAATGCTCGATTACCAAAGTAGCGGTATGTCGGTCATGGAAATGAGCCACCGTAGCGCCACTTTTGTGGACATTGCTGCAACAGCAGAGGCGGATCTGCGAGAGCTGATGGGCGTTTCAGACGACTACCATGTGTTGTTTTTGCAGGGTGGAGCGACAGGGCAGTTTGCCGGCGTTCCGCTTAATTTAACCCAGTCTGGCGACACTATAGATTTCATCGATACTGGAGCTTGGTCAAAGAAAGCGATTAAAGAGGCGGGTAAGTACTGCCAGGTAAATGTTGCTGCTAGCAGTGCCGATAGCAACTACGATCACATTCCGGAACAACACCAATGGCGGTTATCAGGCAATGCCAAGCTTCTGCACGTATGCTCTAACGAAACAATTGGTGGTGTGCAATTTAAGCAGTTTCCCGACAGCAGCGCGCCGCTGATAGCAGACATGTCGTCGGACATTCTGTCGCGGCCAGTGGACGTCAATCAGTTCGGTCTTATTTATGCTGGCGCGCAAAAGAACATAGGGCCGGCAGGTCTCACCGTCATAATTGTGCGCAAAGATTTGTGTGGCCAC
>NHET02000099.1 GCA_002170355.2 Gammaproteobacteria bacterium TMED92 | reverse complement strand
GCCACAAGATACTGTGTTTCGTTACTACTCAACTGGGTAGAAACGTAACATATAGTTAATTCAACCGCCAGCATTTCTTGTAAAAATCGTAAACATTTGGCCAGCTCGCCCGCGCCTCTGACTGCTTCTACCAGCATCGCTGTTGTACAATCGACTATTCGCCAAAGTCCTATCAAGCAGAGGAGCCCGACATGCGTAAAGCCATACCGGTACTGGTGGGCATTCATCACCTGGANCAGCGCCAANCCGATCCGCAATTGGCCCAAGAGCCGATCCAACTGATGATCGAGGCGGTAAAAAACGCGGCCGTTGATGCGGGCAGTCCTGAGCTTCTAANTGCGAACTCCGTGCGCGTCATTAAAGGTATTTGGCCATACCAGAATCCCGGCAAAGCCATAGCAGACGCCATTGGCTGCCCTGGCGCTGAATCNGNGATTTCGACCTTTGGCGGCAACTTTGTACAAACCACGGTTAACCGCAGTGCGCTAGACATCCAAAACGGCATCCATGACGTCATCATCCTTACTGGTGCGGAATGCGGCAGCACCCAGGCAAAAGCCGCAAAAGCTNAAGTGGATCTCGACTGGGCAACTCTGCCTGGCCAACCTGATCAACAATTCGGTGTCGACAAAGACATGCGTCACGACGCAGAGCGCGCAATTCGGCTCGGGCGTCCCATTGCGGTGTATCCAATTATGGAACTGGCGTTACGGCATCAGCTCGGATTAGGCGTTGCAGAACATCTGCAAAGAATTTCGGAACTATGGGCTAGCTTCAACCANGTGGCTGTGGACAATCCAAACGCGTGGATTCGCGATGCCAAAACCGCAACTGAGATAAGAACCCCGTCTGCGATCAATCGACCGGTNTCGTTTCCGTATCCAAAATTCATGAATTCGAACGACAATGTGGATCAAGCGGCCGCCCTGATTATGTGTTCGGAAGCAAAGGCTTCGTCGTTGGGCATTCCCAGAGACAAGTGGATTTATCCATGGGCGGGCAGTGACGCCCAAGACCATTATTATCTCTCGAATCGCGATAATTTTTACAGTTCGCCCGCCATTCGCTTTGCTGGTAATCGCTGCCTCGAAATGGCAGGTGTTAACGCTGNAGATTTGGACATGGTGGACGTCTACAGCTGTTTTCCGGTNGCGGTTCAGGTTGCCAGCCGCGAACTCAACCTTGATACAACGAAACCCCTAACTGTAACCGGCGGTTTAACTTGGGCTGGTGGGCCACTCAACAACTACGTTATGCATTCCATTGTGCGCATGGCGCAATTGTTGCGAGAAAAACAGGGGCAAAAAGGCCTAATCACGGCGAACGGCGGCTATATCACCAAACATGCCTTCGGCGTGTACTCTAGTGAACCACCCAGCCAACCTTATCAATACGCGGACGTGCAGCAACAAGTNGACAATACNTTTAAGCGCGAGGTGACCATAGGGCATGCCGGCGANGGTATCGTCGAGGGCTACTCTGTCGTTTACGGGGCGTCGGGGCTAGAGAAAGCGTTTGTTGCGACTCGGCTCGCAGACGAACGTCGCGCTTGGGGAGTATGTCAGGACCAAGATGTGTTGCAGAGTATGACTAAAGAGGAATTCTGCGGTCGTAAGGTGAAACTGGCAGATCACGTTGCCGAGTTTTAGTTTCTGATCATGGCTCAGGTTTATGAGCCAGCTTTTCTCGGCAGGCGCTTGGCGGCGATGATCTACGACGCTCTGTTGTTATTGGCGCTGTGGATCATCACTTGCCTAATTTGGTTTCCACTGAATGGCGCTGCGGTATCTGGGCCACTGTTAACCGCAGTGCTAACGCTAGAAACGNTGCTGTTTTACGCGTATTGCTGGCGCCGCAAAGGCGAAACTCTAGGCATGCGTGCTTGGCGAATACGCGTGGTTAACGCCGAAGGCGTGCCGCCATCCTGGTCACAAATTGGTCTGCGTCTGCTCGCCGCTTTTGCCTCTTTCGGTTGTTGCGGCGCCGGTTATTTGTGGTTATACCTNAGTTCTACGCGACAAACTTGGCACGACATCGCCAGCAACACCTTTGTTGTACACATCCCCAGTTGAAGCCCCCGAGGGGCTGTGACGCTGTATAAAATCGACTAAACTGCGCCCCTTCAGACGCTATATCGCGCCACCCATACAGGTTGATTGATTAATGAAATACTCCACCGTCTCTGGAAACCTCCAGCAACTGCGAACCCCCTGCCTTATTACCGGACTAAAGACCGCCAAACGCGTGGCGCGGGCGTTGGGCGAGCAAAAGCAATTTCTACGCTGTGNGAAAGACTTTGATGATGCGCTGGGCAAAAGCCTATGTGTGCCTTTGGATGGCACCGTCGCTCGAATATTAGTTGTTGGGGGACTGGATAACCCGAGCGCAGCAGGATTCACNAAGGCAGCCGATATTGCGGCTTTGGCTGCCATTAAACTTCCCATAAGCCAAGCTGTGATCGCCATCAGCGACGTTCGAGTCAAAGGTAAAAGCAGCCAATGGCAAGCCAGCATAATCATGCAGGCATGCAGCCATGCCGGTTATCAATTCCGCCACCACAAGTCCAAACCAAAACCCCTACATCAACTGACGCGGATTAAGCTGCACAGCACGGATTCTGACAGCAAAGTCATGCGCACTGCCGTGAAGCTGGGCAATGCGCTGGACGCAGGCTTGCAACTGGCTAAAGACCTGGGCAACGAGCCGCCAAACATTTGCAACCCTAACTACCTNCTAGCNCAAGCNCGCAAATTGGGTCGCGGNTCGGGTGTNCGGGTGTCGCAATTNGACGAAAAGAAAATGACCGAGCTGGGTATGGGCGCCTTTATGGCGGTCTCTCAGGGCAGCGACGAACCGGGACGAATGATCATCATCCAGTATTCCGGTGGCAAAAAGAACGAGGCACCATACGCCCTGGTGGGCAAAGGCATTACTTTTGACACTGGTGGTATTTCGCTTAAACCACCACCTGGCATGGACGAAATGAAATTCGACATGTGCGGCGCGGCAAGCGTGTTGGGCGCCACTAAGGCGGTCATCGAGGCCAGATTACCTATTAATCTACTAACTATCGTTGCCGCCGCAGAGAACATGCCGAGTGGCCGCGCCACGCGACCAGGCGACATTGTTAAGACTCGCTCCGGCCAGACGGTGGAAATTCTCAATACCGATGCCGAAGGTCGGTTAGTACTGTGCGACGCCTTAACCCATGCTCTGACATTCAAACCCAAAGCAATTGTTGACGTGGCCACGCTGACTGGCGCGTGTATTGTGGCGCTGGGTTCTCATGCCAGCGGTTTGTACGCGAACGACGACGAACTCGCCAACCAGTTACTCGCTGCCGGCGAAGCCACTAACGATCGCGGCTGGCGCATGCCATTGTGGGACGATTACCAAACCGCGTTGAACTCTAATTTTGCAGATATGGCCAATGTGGGTGGGCGCGACGCTGGCAGTGTTACCGCTGCGTGCTTTTTGTCACGGTTTGTTGAGGGCGTCAGTTGGGCTCATTTGGACGTCGCGGGCAGTGCCTTTCATGGCGGCGCCCGCAAAGGCGCCAGCGGCCGCCCGGTGCCCATGCTGTTCGACTATTTACTGCAACAGATTTAAGTCGAGCCACCCGGATCAGCTGTGACGCGAGTAGATTTCTATATTCTGCAAGATATGGGANCTGACGCAGCACTGCGTTTTGCCTGTCGCTTGAGTCTCAAGGCCCTNCACAACCAGATGGATGTGCACGTCCAAGTGGACGACGAGACCGACGCAAACGCAGTCGANGCGCTGATGTGGGACTATCCGCAACATCGNTTTTTACCCCATGAGGTTATTCACTCAGACAATCAACCTAGCGCCAGCCCCATACACGTTGGCTTCGGCCAACCCGTATTACAGGCTGGTTTGTTGATTAATTTGGCAACGGANATACCNAGCTTTTTTGGTCGATTTGATCGGGTCGCAGAAATTGTCGTGGGCGCTACTCGCGACCANGGGCGGGATCGNTATAAATATTATCGCGCTCGGGGATTTCCACTGCACCATCACGAACTGAGCGATTGGGAACACTAAATTGGCGTACCCTGCATAACCTCCCAACGCATTTACAAGCATCTAAAACTATGGAAAACAGCTTTAACCCAGAGCAAATAGAACGCGATTTGTACGCCAACTGGGAGACATCTGGCTATTTTGAGCCGACCGGCAACGGCTCGCCGTACTGTATTTTAATTCCCCCACCAAACGTTACCGGCACATTGCATATGGGCCATGCGTTCAATCAAACGCTAATGGATACATTAATCCGCTATCGGCGCATGCGCGGCGATCGCACACTTTGGCAGATGGGTACTGACCACGCAGGCATAGCGACGCAGATGTTGGTGGAAAGGCAACTTGCTACAGAGGGCAAAACTCGCCACGAACTCGGGCGCGAAGCGTTTATTGAGCGAGTTTGGGACTGGAAGAAAGAATCTGGCGACACTATTTCACGACAAATTCGCCGCATGGGTTCGAGTCTGGATTGGTCTCGTGATCGATTTACCATGGACGACGGCTACGCAAAAGCCGTACAGACAGCTTTTATTAAATTGCACGACGATGGCTTGATTTACCGCGGCCAAAGGCTGGTGAATTGGGATCCGCAACTCGGTACGGCTATTTCCGATCTCGAGGTTGAGAACACCGAGGAGCAAGGCCACCTTTGGCATTTGCGCTACCCGCTGGCGGATGGTCTGCAAACCGCCGACGGCAAAGACCATCTGACGGTTGCAACTACGCGTCCAGAAACCATGTTGGGCGACACCGCCGTTGCCGTGCATCCCGATGACGAGCGCTACCAGAGCCTCATCGGCGGTTTTGTCGAATTGCCCCTGGTAGGTCGCAAAATACCGGTCATCGCAGACTCGTATGTTGATCAGGAGTTCGGTACCGGCTGTGTAAAAATCACCCCCGCCCATGACTTTAACGATAACGCTATGGGCAAGCGCCATGGGCTCAACGAGATCAATGTTCTCACCAGCGACGCTCACATTAACGATGCAGCCCCAGAGCAATACCGCGGTCTCAGCCGCGAAGCCGCGCGCCAAGCCATTATCGACGATATGCAGGCCTTGGATCTCCTTGCCGCCATAGACGATCACAAGCTCATGGTGCCGCGGGGCGATCGGTCTGGGGCAATTATTGAACCAATGCTCACAGATCAGTGGTTTGTTGACATCGCGCCACTTGCGAAACCAGCGATCGACGCTGTAGCGAACGGCGACATAACCTTTGTGCCCAAACAATACGAAAACACCTACTTTGCTTGGATGCGCGATATCCAAGACTGGTGCATCAGCCGCCAGCAATGGTGGGGCCATCGGATACCTGCTTTTTACGACGCCGACGACAACATCTATGTCGCCGCCGATGAGGCCAGTGCGCGGATAAAATACGGCCTCGGTGACGATGTCGTGTTGCGCCAAGATCAAGACGTGTTAGAGACTTGGTTTTCATCATCATTGTGGCCTTTTGCGACCCTCGGGTGGCCCGAACAGACGACTGCGCTAGAGGAATTTCTGCCCAGCAATACGCTGATTACCGGACACGACATTATCTTTTTTTGGGTAGCGCGGATGATCATGATGACGCTACACCTCACCAACCGCATTCCCTTCGAGACCGTCTACATTCACGGTTTAGTGCGTGATGGCGAAGGTCAAAAGATGTCTAAAACCAAGGGCAACGGTTTGGATCCGTTGGACTTTATCGACGGTATCGACACTGAGTCGCTGGTCGCCAAACGCACCGCCAACCTGACCCAACCGAAGATGGCGTCACGCATCGAAAAACTCACCCGCAAAGACTTCCCCGAGGGCATAGCAGCCTACGGGACTGATGCACTTCGCTTTACTTTTTGCGCGCTCGCCACCACTGGCCGGGACGTACGTTTCGATGTGAGCCGGGTTGATGGCTATCGGAACTTCTGCAACAAGCTGTGGAACGCCAGTAAGTTCGTACTGATGAACGCAGCTGATGATGACCTGCAATACACCGCGGCACCGTCCACGCAAGTGATTGATCGGTGGATCATTAGCAAGGCACGCCAGTTGATAACTGATTGCGAGCTCGCCTTGGCGACCTACCGCTTCGATCTCTGCGCTAACGCTATTTATGAATTCGTATGGCATGAATACTGCGACTGGTACCTTGAGCTGAGTAAGTCAGTGCTTTGGGACGACGACATCAGCGCAGAGCACAAAACCGCAACGCGGGGCACTCTGTTGCAAGTTTTAGAGGCACTGCTGCGTATCAGCCATCCAATCATGCCGTTCATCACTGCAACACTGTGGCAGCGTGTCGCACCTAAGCTGGGTATCGGCGGCGCCAGTATAATGACGCAAAGCTATCCGGCGGCAGCCGACTACCCAGCGGATGATGACGCTGAGCAACAAATTGAATGGCTGAAAGCTGTCATTACCGCCTTGCGCAACATTCGTGGGGAGGCTTCAATAAAGCCCAGCCAAGTCATCACTGTGTTGCTGCAAAATGGCAGCGAAGCTGACCGCATCCAAGCGCAGAATAGCTCCGAGATGCTTAAGCGACTCGCTAAGGTGACCTCTATCGAGTGGTTAGAGGCCAACCGCGAAGCACCGCCAAATGCCCTGGCATTGGTGGGTGATCTGAAAGTTATGGTACCGCTGGCGGGCCTAATTGACATCGCAGCAGAGCGTACCCGCCTCGCTAAAGAGGNGGCGCGCAGCGAATCCGATCTGCAAAAGCTCAGCGGCAAACTCAGCAACGAGGCTTTTGTCAGCAAGGCGCCGGCAGCGGTAGTTGAAAAAGAGCGCCAAAAGGCCGCAGAGCTTGAGTCCACTCTAAAAACGTTAGCCGAACAGTTGCAACAACTGGACGAGTTACAAGCATCAGCAGAGCATGGCTAATCTTTGAGCACTGCGTGGGCTTGTAACAACACCATTGTGTTGGTTTTTGAGCCCACTCCACGCACAGTAATGCGGAACGCACGGTAGTTGTCGTCTGCTCGAAACCGCAGCAGTTCAACAATGGCGCACCCAGGAGCCGCACTGGCCAGCAGACGTCGGGCGGCAGGCCTGCATTTTCCCGAGCGCCATGACGATGGTTGCTGCCACAACAACTGCTCACCAACCTCCNGGACTCGATACAGTCCAGCATTTCCCTGGGGTGTAAACGCAACCACTGGCAGCGCTCCAAGGCCCGCCAGTTCCAGTGCCAAGGTTTGTTGTGCCGACAATCTAGCAAGCGCCAGATCTATTTCGTTACGCGCCATGAGAACAATCAGATTAGATTGCTGAACTGTCGCAAAACCTACGGTACCCATGACCCCGACCATGATTAAGCAGATGATCAGTACCATACCCGTGTGGCGGGAATGTCTCACGGTGAGTGACCCCATCGCGCAAATCGCGGCAACATGAATGTGCGTACGGCGGTTATGGACACTGGCATTAGTCCAGCTTCCGCCAGACCATCAACACTGCTGCTACGCAGTTGCACGCGTATACCAATCACATGGCCTTCAAGCGGCCATTGCCCTGCCTTGAAGTAACCTCGCCGACTGTCCGCCTTCAGATCGTCCGACACCAAGTACCACACCTGCATATCATCAATGCCAGCAATCATTTCAACAGCTTCCGCAGCGCCGGACTTTCGCCATAACGATGACGCCGCTCGTCCCTGACGGTTATGTACCAGGCTTGGGCCGAGATAGAAAAACGTGCTGCTCACCGTTGCTACCGAAGCATCTGCACCGAATCCTCTCGGCAGCAGTGCCAAGCGTTCGCTGCTTCGGCCTACCGCTGCAACGCCTACTTTGGCGTTTGCGAAATCCCCAGTTCCCTCCGCCCAACCCAGTTCCCAGCCGCTTTGCGTTTTCCGCGCATGGGTCACTTTTACCAGAGCCGCCTGTTCGCAATCCGACAGCAAAATCACGTCCTCCGGAGCAAAGTCAACCCAGTGTCCAGCGACCGCGATCGTTTCCGCCCCCGAATTCTTCGCAGCTAGCGGTGCAGCAGCACTCGTGCCGCGCATCACCAGAATGTCCGCGGACGCAGCAACTCGCTGCAGGTCAATGCCGTGTCCCTGGTGATGCACCCGCAGATCACCAGCATCGCCAGAAAGCGGCAGCGTCAGAGCGGGGTTGGGCGTAAACGCCGCATTGCCAAGGGCGTCGTAGCCCGTTACTGGTNTGGTAATGTCGTATTCAGGGATGCGCGTCCAAGCGCCACGAAGAAAGCGCAAGATCGGTCTTTGCGGATGGTTACAGCCTAAGCGCCCGGCGCGCAGGCTGGCCGCTTCAATCAGCGCAAACGCCAATTGCAGATTTTCTTGCGCACGCGCTCGCGCCGTCAACGCTGCGCTCGTGTATTGGTTCGCGCTCAACATGGTCATGGCGCCGGTCAACAACAATGCACTGAGCGCTAGTGCCACCATGACTTCGAGCAAGGTGAAGCCACGTTGGCTGATGCGCTTTCGCACCATTAGCGACCCAGCGTTACCGACCAGCGTTGCGTGTCATCACGCCACCAGGTCACCGCTAATTGCAGCCGGCCATGCGCCAGTGTTGCGGCGAGTTTTCCCTGGGGCAAACCAACACCACGAAGATCGGTTGGTAGCAGCGCGTACTCTTGCAAACGCTGACAAGCCGATGCTGATGCNAAACGCTCCGATTCACACTTCGCCAANCTCACTGCAAACGTCGCATAGCGCTCTGCGGTGCAGAACTGATTTATGCAATCAGNGTCAATAGACGACACAGCCCCTTCGGGTATTTGGGTAAATCCACGCAATAAATTTGCGCCTGGGGCCACACTCGCTTGCGCTTGGGCCATCAAGTCGGCCGCCGCCCAATGAGCGCGTAGNTGCTGCCNACTTACCTTGCCGTCAAGGTATACCCGACTTTGCAAAGCAAGGTGGGCAAACACTGCACTGCCCAGTAAGGCCATTGCAACCAGCAGCTCTATCAGCGAAAAGCCACCGCAAGCTTGCGGGCACCGGGTGCCTAACCGACCGACCATTGCAACTCATCTGCCGCGAACTCGCCGTTGTCATCGGTATCCCAACGGCGCAAGCCGGTGTGGTCCAAACTCAGCGCGCCGCGCCCCGCGTTCTGACCGCTGGGTTCAGGTATTGCTCTAAGTTCAAATCCGTCAGCGAACGCGACAATGCTGAAGGCGTAGCTGACATTTACCGCATCGACGTCCGGACAAGCCGATACCGCCAGTGATCCTTGATCTGCATCACCAATACCGTCACCGTTACTGTCCGCGTGGCCTAGGTAGTCAAACTGATGCAGTGACAAGCGTTGAATACGCTGCGCACAACTAAGCAAAATNGCCTGGGCGCGCAACTGTTGCCCGCGTTGCACGTAATCTACGTATATTGGTTGGACCAACGCCGCAAGTAGCCCTATCAACCCGAGNACAAGCATCAGTTCTAGCANCGTAAAGCCAGAACCTAAAGACGATGATGTGTGAAGCCGTTGCTGCATAGAGTGCAGCCTGCAACAGCTGAAAAATTTTGTNTGTCAGTCTGCGGCGTATTCGCTAGTGGGACTTTGCCGCTACAGTGGCGCCAACCACTACTAGACAGTTAGGACGATTTTCCCCACCGTATTGTTGGACGCCATCAATGCGTGGGCTTGTTCTACTTGTTGGATAGGCAACTGTGTTTCGATGATGGGTTGTATGTCTCTGCGTTCTAAGGCCGGCCAGACATTTTTTAATAGACCGTCCATCACTAACGCTTTTTCACTGATCGGCCGCGCCCGCAACGTAGAGCCAATGAGCCGGGCTCGTTTCATCATAACCGCTGCCAGATTGACTTCTGTGGCCGCGCCACCCATCAGACCAATCAATACCAACCGACCGCCGAGATTAAGCACGCTAAAATTATCAGCCAAGTACTGCGCGCCCACCGGATCGAGAATGACATCAACCCCTGCAGTGCCCGCCCATTCAGCAACAGCCTCGACAAACGATCCGTCGTGCCGCACGCTGCCCGTATCAGCTCCTAACTCAATACAGCGCTGCAACTTATCGGCGCTACCGACAGTAACGAACACCGGGTTACCACTATTCTTCAACAATTGAATAGCTGCCGTGCCTACGCCGCTAGCGCCAGCATGTACAATGACGCGCTCACCTATTTGGAGAGCGCCCTCGATGTACAGATTTAGGTACGCTGTAGCAAAGACCTCTGGCAAAGCAGCAGCTTCAACCATGGTATAGCCCTTGGGTACGGGCAAAACCTGACCCGCCGGAACGATCACTTCTTCGGCGTAGCCGCCACCGGCTAAGAGCGCACAAACACAATCACCTATCGCACAGCGCTCGACACCCTCGCCAACGGCAATCACCTCGCCCGCACACTCTAGCCCCATAATTGAACTAGCTCCCACTGGGGGTGGGTATCCACCGGCTCGCTGCATTAGGTCTGCGCGGTTGATAGCGGTTGCGTGTATACGAATTTTCACTTCGCCAGCTGCACATTCGGTTGACTCACAAGCCGCCCAAACAAGTTTTTCGCCGTCTACTTGAATTGCCTTCATAGCTGCACTCTCCTTGTTATTTGCGCGACCAAGCGGAGCGCCTACGGCCCGTCGGCTAAGGATTTAGCCATACGCATTTTCAACCCTTGGTTGTGCAAATAGCGCTTAAGCTCACTGACATTGTAGTCGCCAAAATGCACCATTGATGCCACCAGCGCGGCGTCAGCGCCGCCCTCGGTCAGCGCTTGATGCAAGTGTATGGGCAACCCAGCACCTCCAGACGCAATAACCGGCACTCTGACCGCCGCCCCGATCATGGCGGTGAGATTAATCTCATAGCCATCCTTGGTGCCGTCGGCATCGATGGAGTTGATCACTAGCTCACCAGCTCCGCGCCGCTCACCCTCTAACGCCCAAGCCAAAGCGTCCGTACCGGTAGCAGTACGTCCACCATTAATGACAATTTCGTAGCCGCTAGGTTGCGCAGAATTCGCCACAACCCGGCGAATGTCCATGGACAACACAACGTTTTGGTTACCAATTGCTTCCGCGCATTCGTCAATGAGCTGTGGACGGGAAACGGCCGCAGAGTTGACATTAATCTTCTCCGCACCGGCCAGTCGCAGATCCGTCGCATCGGCCACGGAGCGCACACCACCGCCCACCGACAGCGGAATGAAAACCTGGTCGGCCACTGCTTCAACGACGTCAAGCATAATACTGCGTTTGTCACTGGAGGCCGTGATGTCGTAAAACACCAACTCGTCCAGGCCATCTAGATAGTACTCTCGCGCTTTAGCGACCGGATCGCCAATATCCTTGGTATCGACAAATTTCACGCTTTTCGCAAGTTTGCCATCACGTACGTCTAAACACGCAATCAAACGCTTACTCAGCATTGTCCGTCCCAAACCGCGAAATTCGCCAGCAATCGCAGCCCTACTTCGGCGCTTTTTTCCGGATGAAACTGCGTGCCGATGTAATTGTCTTTGCCAACGGCACAAGTAAATTCGCCTTCGTAGTCGGTAGTGGCTAATACCGCATCGCTGGAGGCTGGCTGCGGGTAGTAACTGTGTACAAAATAAAATTCATCGCCGGCTTCAATGTCAGCCAGCACCGGATGGGGTTTTACTACTCGAACTTCATTCCAGCCCATGTGGGGAATTTTTAGATCCTTGCGATCAAATGCAAAACGTCGCACACGACCAGGGATTAAATCCAGAGTATCAGTGTCGTTTTCTTCTGAATGTGTGAACGACACCTGCATACCCAAACAAATACCAAGTACTGGCGTGCCACGTCCAATTGCATCATGCAGAGCCTCGTCTAGCCCGCGTTGTTTGAGACTGCGCATCGCGCTGCCGGCGGCACCAACTCCAGGAAAAATAATACGCTCGGCCTGAAGCAATTGCTCCGGATCAGAGCAATATCGCGCCTGCAAGCCAACATGGGCGCAGGCGCGTCTGACACTGGCTAAATTGCCCGCTGCGTAATCTAGAATAAGCGTCACGTTTGTGTCCATGTTGCTTGCCGTCAAGAGCGCGCATACTATCGCGTCACCGTTTGTCAGGCTACGGTTGATACCTAGCCGCGATCACATCAGGCGCCCATATGCACAGCGAACTCGAGCCCAACAGCGGCATTTTGCTCATTAATCTAGGTACACCCGACTCTACCGACATTGCCGATTTGCGCCGCTACCTTGGCGAGTTTTTAATGGATCCATTCGTGTTGTCGGCTCCCACTATTATCCGCGCGCTGATCGTCTACGGCTTTATTCTGCCCTTTCGCCCGCGCAAGAGCGCCGAAGCATACGCCAGCATCTGGACCGATGAGGGATCACCACTGCTCACCGGCAGCCAGAAGCTCGCTCGCGAACTGGCGTCAGAGCTACATGCACCAGTCGCGCTGAGCATGCGCTACGGCAATCCGAGCATTGAGGCTGGCATACAAGACCTCGCAGCACAGGGTGTGGAACATGTCATTGTGGTTCCACTTTATGCCCAACACGCGGACTCTACGGTCACCACGTCGATACGCGCCGTTGAGGCAGTGTTACCAGGCACGATGCGGCACTCAATTTTGCCACCCTTTTATGCCGCCGATGAGCATAGCCAGGCGTGGGGCGAACTGATTAAACAAAACCTGCCAGCGCAGTGGGACCACATACTGCTAAGTTATCATGGCGTCCCGGAGCAACACTTGCGCAAGGCCGACCCAACCAAGTCACACTGCTTACAGACAACGGACTGCTGTAACGTCGCCTCGCCAGCTCATAGCACCTGTTATCGCCATCAGGTCTATGCCACATCATCGAATATAGCCGCGCATATCGGTTTAACTGACGATCAGTACAGTGTGAGCTTTCAGTCGCGACTCGGCCCACTGCCGTGGCTTAGCCCCTACACTGACCAAGTTCTCGAGGAGCTTCCTGGCCAAGGCATCAAGCATCTGGTCGTCGCCAGCCCTGCATTTGTCGTCGACAACTTAGAAACTCTTGAAGAAATCGGCATGCAGGGCCGGGAGACTTTTCTTGACGCGGGCGGCGAGAGCTTCCACCTCGTGCCGTGCTTGAACTCAGATCCCCTATGGGTCAGTGGCCTTGCGAAAATGTGCCGAGAAAAAGCCGCCGCCGCTTGAGCCGCTCAGCGGCCCCCTAGCCTTATTCGTCTATATCCATAGCTGCAGCCAATGTTGATGCTTCAGCGTAGAAACTGCGCACCAACGCCTGAGCGAACATCGACTTTCTGGCAACGAATCGCACCGGCCGGGTCAGGGTTGGACGGGTTGCGTGGTGCTTACGCGGCAACTTGATCATATCTGCGCTGGCAATTCCTAGCGTATTGGCGACGCCAATGGGTACCAAGCCATGACCAAAACCAGACAGCGCCATCTGCGCCACAGCAAAAAATGATTCCAACGAGACTACTCGATCGAGGCTCAAACGTTGCATATTTTCTTCTATCGATCCCCACGCGCCCGAGCGGGATTCTATGGTTAGTACCTGCAACGGTTTACCGAGTTTGTAATTAAGCGGCTGTAATCCAGAGGGAATAATCACCATAGCTTCTTGTCGAATGACTTCCGAGACCAAGTCGGTATCCGCATTAGAACTACCAGTGCAAATACCAACCATATACTCACCAGAGCGCAGACGATCCAATACAACCGGGGAGCGTTGGGCATGAAACTCGAACTCTACCTCAGGCAACCGATCACGAATCTGCGCAAAGAAGTCGGGCCCCCAACTAGCCAGAATAGCTTCGGAGACACCGAGAATAATTTTGCCTTTGCGCAGCGCATTGTCCTCCAAAAACACACTTCGCAGCTCTGATAATAGCGGCGTCACTCGTTCCACCAGTCGCGTGCCATGATGCGTCAGCACCACCCGCCTACCATGACGCTCGATCAATTCGCGGTCGTAATAGCGTTCGAGCGCTGCAATTCGCTTACTTACTGCAGATTGAGAAATTCGCATTGCAGTACTCGCTTCCATCATGGTGCCGGTCTTCGACAAGGTCACTAATGTTTCTAAATTTTCAATCATTCGGCATTGTCAGTCGCTTTTCGCAACATTCATATTCCTCACAATCGCTATAATTCGCAAGCTTTGCCAGCTACTTTGCAGCCATGTTGTACCTCGTCATTGTCCTTAGCGCTCTCGCCACGAGCGTACTCTCTGGCTTAGTGGGCATGGCTGGAGGTGTAGTTTTAATGGCGATACTGATCAACATTCTCCCTGTCAGTAGCGCCATGGTATTGCACGGTATTACTCAGTTCACGGCCAACGGCTCGCGCACCCTGATTCTGCGGCGGTTCTTGCTGTGGAGACTCTTGCCTGGCTACTTAGTTGGCGCCACTGTCGCGGTTGCTGGATTCAGCGCCCTATTGTTTGTACCCGATGCCAGCGTGGTGCTGATCCTGGTCGGGTTGTTTCCTTGGATCGCAAGACTACAACCCAAAGTTAGCGCACTGAATATCACCCGGCCCCTGTCCAGCGTGGTTTGCGGACTCAGCGTGACCTCTGCGCAGCTTCTCGCTGGTGCTGCGGGGCCGCTATTGGACATGTTCTATCTCAACAGNGGGTTAGATCGACAGACTATTGTCGCCAACAAGGCGATGACCCAAACTTTGGGACATTTANTGCGTATTCTTTATTACGGCGCGATCATCAGCGTAGAAACAGTATTGCCAAATTGGCTCTTCGCCACNGCGGCAATTGCTGCCGTACTGGGAACCCGAGTCGGCACCTGGCTATTGTCACGCTGGGATGACGAGCGCTTCAGAGACGTCAGCGGCTACATCATCTTGTGNACAGGCACCGTATGTATTTTGCAGGGTTGCTATCAATTAGTGAGCTAAACCGGCTTAACCACGAACAATAGATCGCCAACGTTAACCTGCTGCCCATTGCTCATGTTGATGCGCGTAACCTTNTAACGCTTCGTCGCNTCGTATAAGTCGCCGTCGCCGTTAAAATCTGCCAGACGCAATGGACTAAAGATCTTCATCGCTTCTAACTGACAAATGGTCTGATCTACTGAAACTTCGTCGCCAACACTCACATACTCAGGCTCAGACGGTGACGGCGTGCTATAGAAAATCGCCGTAGCGGGCGCTAANACCTTCAACTCGTCGCTGGCTTCAATACGCAGACTGTCCAGATCGATACCCNCGTTTACCGCCCCNGAGCCCTGTTCAATCTCGGATATCAACGNGTCTATATCCACTCGCTGCAACATCTCGGGCAAGTAATTGGTGTCATAAACCCCGGCCAGGAACACCTCATCCACCAAGATCTTTCGCAACAGCGGAATATTCGTGCANATACCTGAGAGCTCAACTCGCCCTAAGTAATCGGAGAGCTTNGCCGCAGCGGCNTCTCTAGTCTGCGCACGCACAATGATTTGCGCCACCATGCTGTCGTAAAAAGGCGATATAAATTTGCCAGGCCCTACAGCGGCAATGATTTCGACGTCGTCGTCGTCTGGAAAATGACACGTCTCTATCTGCCCTGGGTGAGGTCGGAACACCAAGCTGCCATCACCCTGCTTGAGAATGCGCTCGGCATTAACACGCGCTTCCATGGCATAACCGTTGTTCTGCACCGTCAGATCAGCGATTGATTCTCCAGCAGCAATGCGAAACTGCTGCGCGACTATATCAATACCACTGACCCATTCTGTTACCGGATGCTCAACCTGCAACCGTGTATTCATCTCCATGAAATAAACTGCGTTCGCTGCTAGGTCGTAGATAAACTCCACCGTGCCCGCACCCACGTAACCGACTTCGTTAGCGATGTCAGCAGTCGAACGAATAACTTCTTGCAGCAACTGCTCTGGCAGCGTCGTCGAGGCCGATTCTTCGATTACCTTCTGCTTGTCGCGTTGCACACTGCAATCACGGATACCTAACACAAGAGTATTGCCGTGAGTGTCGCGTAACAGCTGAGCCTCGATATGACGTAGCGACGTTACATATTTTTCGAGGTAGACGTCACCGTTACCAAAAGCACTGCGCGCCTCAACGCCGACACGATGAAACAACTGCTGGAATTCTGCCGGACTTTCTACGACTTGGATGCCTTTACCGCCGCCACCGTGCACTGCTTTTATAAGTATTGGGTAGCCAATCTCCGCCGCAACTTCAGCAGCTCGATCAACGTCAGTCATAATACCGTGGCTACCTGGCACCACCGGCACATTTAGCCGTAACGCCGTATTGATTGCGTTAGATTTATTGCCCATGGTCTCCATGCTAGATACTGGCGGGCCAATAAAATTAATGCCGTGAGAGCGCACTAACTCAGCAAAACTAGAGTTTTCTGACAGAAAACCGATACCCGGNTGCAAGCTGTCAGCGCCTTGATTCTCAGCAACATTAAGCACGCTCTGCGCGTTCAGATAACTCTCGTCGGGGGTATTACCGCCAATACAGACTAAGGTGTCATTGTCGGTAAGTTGATCCACCGCTGCCGACTCCATATCCGGATCGCTTTGCACCAAAATCACCTGTATGTCTTGCTGTTGGGCAATACGAATTAGCTTTGCCGCAGTGCAACCACGGGCATGGATCAAGACTTTACGAACTGGGCGCACTAGATCTCTATCGGTATACACTGGCCTATGCGCTACAACGACCGGTCGCCGATTTACCAGTCGGCCCTGCAGAATACGCGTCATCACCTCGTCGACACTCTCGTCNGCAACAGGAATCGCTG
The DNA here is from genome assembly GCA_002170355.2 of Gammaproteobacteria bacterium TMED92. Taxonomy (GTDB): domain Bacteria; phylum Pseudomonadota; class Gammaproteobacteria; order Pseudomonadales; family Azotimanducaceae; genus UBA4421. The sequence goes on along the minus strand of NHET02000099.1, from coordinate 7,273 downwards.
CGTCTACGCCGCGCAACGATTCATCTATGGTTGGATAAAACGGATGCTTAACGAGTCCTTGCATAGCGCCGTCGTTGGCCGAAAGATAGTTCGACATGATTGATCGCAAAGGCAAATTCGACGGCACCACAATTTGTCCAGCAAAAGGCATGCTGGTACCGCTCCAGTAGTAGGTTTGGACCAACGGGTGGGTGACAAAACTGGCCTGCGCTCCGCCGGTACAGTCGCCATAGCCGAATACGATCATTGGTAAGTCGTGGTCGCGCACGAAGCGCGTTATACGGTCGTTAACGGCCGCCATCGAAAACAACGCTCCTGCGCCTTCTTTGGTTTGCATCCCGCCTGATGAAATAAAACANACCACCGGCAAATGCTGTTCAGCACACTCCAGCAACAACCGAATGACCTTCTCTGCGCTGGCCATGTCGAATGCACCAGCTTGGAATTGCACGTTCGACAAAACCACCCCAACTCGAGTGTCGGGCATAGATTTAACGTTAGCAAAACCCGTGACCACGCCGCATGGCGGCAATCCTTTGTTGAGTGCGCTCTCTATCGACACCCGAAACCCTGGAAACGAACATGGGTCAGAACTCAACAAGTCGTCAAAGCAGGGCTCCCAGGCATCAAAAAAGCGTTCAGTGATGTCGTTGTAGGTGAACTTATGCTCATTGCGGATCAATCTTAAAACGTCCTGCATCTGCAAGTCGTTGTAGGCCATGTCCAAGCGATTCCAAAAATCTTTACGCCGGCCAATGTTGCGGGGCGCGATTTTACCTTGGTAGTTCTTAGCGTCGCGCTCTGCCGCTATAAGCGACGGCGTAAGCACGCTAAATACGTGGGTAACAACCACGAACAGAGCGTCCGCTAAATGCGCAAAACTGAGCTTTTTCCACTCTTCTACCGTGCGAAAGAAATCCACGCCCTTGGGCATCTTCATAACTCGCTGGTGCCAATCAAACAGTCTTTCGCGCTCACCGNCCACATCGTGTTCCGGCTGCGCTACTCGAGCAAGCGTCTGATCCAAGAGTCGTACCAACGACGCCTGGGACAACGCTTGATTCGCTTGTGCTTCAGCAGCAATGGAATCGAGGTTGTCGATCACCCCGTCATAAACCGCGTCGAACAGCAGCAAGTTTTTGCATTCAACGATGAAGTCAGCGCGCAACTCTTCGTTGAGCAAAATATCTAAGATAGACAACTCGGCCAGTACCACAGGCTTGACGCCTAACTCTTGTGGTGGGATCACTCCCGGCAATCGAGAGCTCAAAAACTGCCTGTTTGCCGCCATGGAGTTGTCGCCGTCAAGCTCGCCGCCGGCAATNAGCACATTTAGTTCAGCAACCAATTGTTTCGCGACAAACCCAGATACCGGCTTGTCTGCGGCGCCGGCGTTAAGCAACTTGCGGCCCTCATGCGAAAACTGCTCGTAGAGTATTTCCTTCAGCTCGAGATCATTCACGATCGCATTCAACAGCGCGGTGGCGTCAGCGATTTCACTGAGCTGTAAGATTTGGCGGGTCGCCANATGGTCCTGTAAATATTGCTGTAGCGCTTCCAAATTGCCGCGAGCTTCTTTCTTCCATCGGTTGTATAAAAACACACCAACCGTAGACAGCAGGTTCGCTCGTGCATTTTCGTAGTTCTGCTTGGGTTCCCCGAAAATCATCTGCGCTATACGACCACGCTCGTCGTTCATTGCCTGGCGTTTGTCTTGATAGTTGCGCCATGCTTTCGACAAAGCNTCGTCGTANACCACTCGATCAGGGTCTTGCAACCAGTGTAAAAACGTTTGCCGACGCTCTCGGTCGGCGCGCACATGCAGCTCACCGGCGGGTACTTCTTGTTCTGCCAGTCGGCCATACTGTTGGGTGCTGGTCGCTTTTATGCGTTTGCGCACCTGCAAGTAACGCAAATACCTGAAGGCGACGCCGAACACATTTAGATATTCCGTAGGATTACGCGTCAGCGCCAGCGATGCCGAACTCTGCATGGCCTGCAACTGCTCAGAGGGTTTCAAATAGCGCAGTAGGCTCTGACGATAGTGATCCATGATGTACGGGTTTTCTGCCACGAACTCTTTCGTGCGCGACTCCACATTCATAATGCTGTGAATCAGCGCTAAGCGCAGATTTTCCAGTTTTTCGGGAGAGTCACTGGGACTGTAATCAACGATGGCGTCGATATTGCCTTGCGCGTGTAGTTCATAAGATGAAACACCAACGTACTTGGCGCACTCCTGCCACGACAGATTCAAACGTCGCGCGATGTTCGCCAACCCTGCCGGCTGAATAGTACTGAACACTCCGTCGCGCAGCGACAACATGACGTTACTGGCAGCGAGCGGAATGGCACCACCAGAATAACCAATGCCATACACCAGGCCGACATTAGGAACGTCGACGTTGCTCATTTCAGCAATCAAGCGCGAGATGCTGTGGGCTTGGTTGTTCAGGTTTGCTTCTTCCCGAGGATCGGCACCAGGGGTATCCATGAAGCTGACAATAGGCATTGCCCGCGAGGAACAACGATCAATGAAGTCAGCAGCGCGCAGGTGNTGCTCCGGCATCCAGCTGCCCAATTCCACCGTGCGGTCTTGAGCAACAAAACCAATTTCTCGCTCTATGCCGCCACCAAAGTTCATCAGCACCGAGGCCTGGTAGTAGGGTCCTGCCGACTGTTCTTCTAACACCCGCCCAAGTTGACGAATAATCTCGGGCGCTGCNGTACGACTCTGGTCCTCTGCCGGCGTGACCACTGATTCGATATACGCGTCAATGTTGAGTTCAGCCAATTTCTCTTGCCGACGGCTGATGTCACGGTTCGACAATAACCCCGGCANCGNCTGCTCTTCTTGAGCGACCTGCGGGAACAGTGAAAAATCCTTAGCGAGACTCTCGGCGATAAAAAAAAGCCGATCCCCTTCAATGAGCTGCTTGACCACGTGTTTTTGACTGTGTGTAGAATGGCGCTACTTTAGCCATTTGCCCATTTGAGCGCAATTAAAGCCATGCCAAATTTGATCTGTGCCATTCTGACTATTTCTGACACTCGAAGCCTACAAGACGACAAATCCGGGAATCTGTTGCAAGACTTCGTGTTAGCTGACGAGCATACTGTTGCAGAGCGTTCGATCGTCAAAGACGACATTTACGCGATTCGCGCAGCGGTCTCTGGGTGGATCGCTGATCCGGAGATCAACGTCGTCATCACCACGGGCGGCACTGGTTTCACCGGGCGCGATAGTACCCCTGAGGCCCTAACCCCACTGTTCGACAAACACATTGAGGGCTTTGGCGAATTATTTCGGCAGATTTCCTACGCCGAAATTGGCACCTCAACAATACAATCTCGGGCCCTCGGCGGGNTGGCGAATGGCACTTTGATTTTCAGCTTGCCTGGATCTTCAGGCGCGGTAACAACCGCTTGGCAGAAAATCTTACATAATCAGTTAGACATTAACTTTCGCCCCTGCAACTTTGCGGAACTGATCCCTCGATTCAAAGAGCGTTAAAAGCACCGCACATGTTGCGTCACTTGGCCAACTANGCACCTTGCGTGATAACCTCTGACGCTCGTTTAGAGGAGCAAAGCCCGTGAATTCAGATGTTTTCATCGTCGGTGCAGCACGCACCCCGATCGGCAGCCTACAAGGCGCCCTAGCCAGCCAAACCGCACCGCAGTTGGGTGCTCATGCAATTACCGCAGCGTTGCAGCAGGCGAATGTGCGCGCCACAGAAGTAGATGAAGTGGTTNTGGGCAATGTCGTGAGCGCGGGCCTCAAGCAGGCGCCGGCACGCCAAGCTATGCGCCAAGCGGAGCTACCAGATAGCTGCGGCGCCACAACCATCAACAAGGTATGCGGTTCCGGCATGAANGCAACAATGATCGCTACCGATCTGATTCGAGCNGGCAGCGCNCGCACGGTTGNCGCGGGNGGGCNTGGAAAGCATGAGCAATGNGCCCTATCTGTTGGATAAGGCCAGATCAGGACTACGCATGGGCCACACACAAATGCTCGATGCCTTGTTTACTGATGGTTTGGAAGATGCAGAAACCGGCGGNTCCATGGGCTCTTTTGCCCAAGATACCGCGGATCAGCATCAACTCACACGNGAGGCTATGGACGCCTACGCCATAGAGTCGGTTAATCGTGCGCGTAACGCCATCGATCGTAGCTCGTTGGCCAGCGAAATAGCGCCAATAGCAATCAACGGCCAAACCGTCGCCGACGACGAGCAGCCCGGACGCGCAAAAATTGATCGAATTCCTACTCTTAGACCGGCNTTCAAAACCGACGGCACCATTACTGCAGCCAACGCTTCCTCTATATCAGACGGCGCTTCCGCTCTGGTATTAGCGAGCGCTGACGCTATTGGCGATCGCGAACCGTTAGCACGAGTGGTCGGCCACGCTACCCATTCTATACATCCAAGTGAGTTCACCCTCGCACCAATTGGCGCGATACAGAAATTGATCGAAAAAGTCGGCTGGGATCTGGACACAGTCGATCTGTTCGAAATCAACGAAGCCTTTGCCATGGTCACTATGTTAACCATTCAAGAACTGGGCTTAGACGCAGCGCGAGTAAATGTCTTTGGTGGCGCTTGCGCCCAAGGCCACCCTATAGGTTCTACCGGTAGCCGGTTAATTGTTACCCTAGCCCACGCCATGAAAAATCAACACAAACAGCGCGGCATAGCCGCATTGTGCATTGGCGGCGGCGAAGCTACAGCGATTGCCCTGGAACGATAGAGCTTGAGCTTCTGGAGCTAGAGGCTTCTGAGAACTGGATCCAGACTACGCTCGGCCTTGCGTATTCACTGTCGTATATGCGGTGCTATTTCCTTAGACTACGCCGTGTTTTCGATTACTTGTAAGGGACTACCTTGAGCACTCCCGGTAAATCTGTTCCGTTACCCGTCATCGTCGGCTGCGGNGGTATCAATCCNGCNGGCCGAATCAGTGGCCACCACGCGTATCGCCGCATGGTGTTGGATGCTCTACCCGCTGCAAAACAGGACCGCACCTATCGAAGTTTGGCAGAGCTTATGGGCATGGCGAACGCTTCAGCTCTGAGCGCTGATGACAAAAAACGGATCCGCGANAANACGCTGATCCGGCGCATCGAGAATTTCGACCCTGACGCTGTGTTGTGGCAGTCCACTCTGCAACTGCGCAGCAGCGATGAGCAGCCTTTGAGCTTTATCACGAGCAAACGCCACCTACCGAACCGAATTCCAANGGCATGGTCGGTGACAGATCTCGGCAACAACCAAGTGAAAGTGGCGTGCAATGCGCCGCTAGAAACCATGTTGCCCGAGTTACGCCCCTCCAGGGTGACGAGTGCAGGACAACTCCCTAGCGGATTTGATCCGGCGGCACTGTACGCCAGCCGCAATCATCCCCGCGGCCTGCAAATGACTGTGTATGGAGCCTCGGACGCATTGGGCTCAACGGGTTTTAGCGTATCCCAGCTTAAAGATATGGTGAATCCAGACCAGTTTGCCGTTTATTCTGGTTCCGCCATGGGGCAACTCGACGCTGACGGCTATGCCGGTCTATTGCAAAACCCGCTTATGGGCAAACGCCCATCCTCGAAACACTGCGCCTTAGGCCTGCCGGAGATGCCGGGTGACTTTGTGAATGCGTATGTCCTGGGCTCTGTGGGTGAGACCGCCGGCATCATAGGCGCCTGCGCGACCTTCCTCTATAACGTCAAACGCGGCATGGACGACATTCGCCGCGGCGACAAACGTATTGTCATCGTGGGTAATTCAGAGGCCCCAGTACAACCGCATGTTATCGAGGGCTACCGGGTAATGGGGGCGTTAGCAGAAGACGAAGAGCTGATGAAGTTGGACGGCAGTGACTATTGCGATAACCGTCGAGCCTGCCGACCTTTTTCGTCAAATGCAGGTTTCACCGTGGCTGAATCATCAGTCTGGATCGTGTTGATGGACGACGAATTAGCGATGCAGCACGGCGCACAGATCATGGGTGCGGTGGGCGACGTGTTCGTCAATGCAGACGGTTACAAGAAGTCGATCCCCGGCCCTGGCATTGGTAACTACCTGACTGTAGCCAAAGCCGTCGCGTCAGCCCGCGCCATTCTCGGCGACGAGAGTTTTCGCNCCGGCACTTACATGCAGGCACACGGCACCGGCACACCGCAAAATCGAGTCACTGAATCGCACATCCTCAACGAGATTGCCCATACCTTCGGTTTGCAACAGTGGTTGGTCGGTGCAGTGAAGTGTTTTGTCGGTCACTCCATGGCCCCTGCGGGCGGCGATCAGTTGGCCGCTATTTTGGGTGCATGGCAGGACGGCTGGGTACCGGGCATTACTACCATTGACCATATCGCCGACGANGTTCATCACGAACATCTGCATCTGCCCATGCAGCACATCGAAGTAGATCCCGCTGCTTTGCCAGGCGCGTTCATCAATTCCAAGGGTTTTGGCGGCAACAACGCCACTGGTTTTTTCTTGTCACCCGCGCAAACCTTAAGCATGCTCACAAAACGCTGGGGCAACGATAACGTACTTGCAATGCAGCGTAGACAAGAGGCCGTACTTCGCAAAGCTCAGGACCACGACGATAATGCTGACAATGGCTCCATTGCGCCGATCTACCAGTTCGGTGAGGGGGTGGTGGACGGCACAGACCTGAACATCAGTACCAGCGCGCTGTCTATACCAGGGTTTATGAACCCAGTAGATCTGCAACTATCAAACCCCTACGAAGATATGACCTAACCGCGCACATAAGTCGCCACACAGGGGCTCGGCTAATGCAAAATCTTGGCGCTGAACTCCAGATCGTGTAGACGTTGCTGGGCTTGCAACAACACTTCTGTCGGTGGCGACATCTCAATACAGGTTCTATACGCGCGTTCGGCATGGCTTTGCATAGACAAACGCTGCAAACACTCACCGCGTTCAAAATGCAATGCCGCTTGGCTTGGCAGGTCTACAGTTTCGACCAGCAACTGGCACGCTAGAATATCCAACACTTCGGTCCAATTCCCTGCCTGAGCGTATTGGATTTTCACATTGTTAAGCATTCGCAATCCAAAGACGCGCGTTTGCGTGGGCTGCGTGAGCTTAGCTAGCTCATCAGCATCAACCCTCTGTGCGATTTGTTCGCGACGCAATACAGTCAGCGACAACGGATCAACAATTTCGTTCTGTACGGACACGAGAAAGTGGCCAGGGAAATTAATACCATGAGCAGAGAAGCTACAACACCGTGCAGCCTCGATCAGCAG
>NHET02000069.1 GCA_002170355.2 Gammaproteobacteria bacterium TMED92 | reverse complement strand
CAGGCCGTGATGGTAGATGGACAGTGGGTTGAGGCGAACAGTCGCCAAACGAGACTCTTCCAACGCTATCGCGATTTGGCTGTCGGTAAAGAGACGGGATTTACCTATCGTTAACAGGCGTGACGTCGGTTTGAAGATAATAACCGTTGATCAGAAGACTCTTGCAGCGAATGCGTGTCGGCGTTAAAACAGAGACGAGTTAACAAGGAGGAATTTGGTGGTCGAGTACTTCACTCAAGTTGATTCTCAGTACTTTTGGATCGGCATCGGCTTTGCATTGGTGCTTGCAGAAGTGTTGATGGGTAATTTCATCCTGTTTTTTCTGGGCATTGCTAGCATCATCACCGGCGTTGCTTTGTGGATAGGTATGCCTGCCGATAACGGCTTACCGTTTCTGTTGTTTGCCAGTTTAGCGGTGGCGCTATTGGTCGGATTGCGCTCCAGAATGCGTAGTCTCGCCGTCGGAGATGTTGCAGCCTCATCAGTTGACGAGGACTTTGTTGGCCGTGATGTGCAAATACAAAGCGGTTTCGACTCAGCGAGTCCTGGGCGGGGCAGGGTCAGCTATAGAGGTGCTTCGTGGGACGCAAGGAGCGAGCAAGAGCATTTGGCCACTGGCAGTTTTGCGACAATCTTGGCCAGGGAGTCGAATTTGTTATTTATTGGCAGCGCCAAAGAATAGGTAAAAGCGCCTAAGAGTTAGGCGAAAAGTTAGCAATAAGTAAATTAAACACAGCAAGCAAAAGATAAGAAACAGCAAGGAGCAGCTATGGACATGAGTTTATTGTTTGGAGGCTTGGTGGCGGTTTTGGTTATCGTGGTGCTGGTCAAAACCGCACGGGTCGTACCCCAGCGTGAACAATTTGTTGTGGAGCGGTTGGGTAAGTACTCAAAAACTCTAGACGCGGGATTTCACATATTAGTCCCGTTTGTTGATTCAGTGGCGTATAAACACACCTTAAAGGAACAAACTTTCGATGTGGCGTCTCAGAGTTGTATCACCCAAGACAATATTTCGGTAGAGATCGACGGCGTTATTTACATGCAGGTATCCGACGCTCGTGCTGCAAGTTACGGAATCGAAGACTACCGCTTTGCGGTGTCCCAGTTGGCGCAAACTACGTTGCGTTCAGAGATCGGTAAGATCGAACTGGATCGAACTTTCGAGGAACGCGAGACGATCAACGCGCAGGTGGTGGATGCTGTGGACCGAGCGGCAGAGCCCTGGGGTGTAAAAATACTGCGTTACGAAATCAAAGACATCGTGCCACCTGATTCAGTGAAGGACGCGCTAGAAAAGCAGATGCGCGCGGAACGTGAACGACGCGCCGTGGTTGCTGAATCGGAGGGCGAGCGTCAAGCACGGATCAATGTTTCCGAAGGTGATCGGCAAGAAGCGATTAATCTGTCTGAGGCAGAAAAGCTTAGGCAAATTAATGAAGCGGAGGGTCGCGCTCAAGAGATTCGTTTGATAGCGGAGGCTACTGCAGGTGGTATTCGTGAAGTGGCCAGTGCACTCACCGAGCCGGGTGGACGGGATGCTGTCAATTTGCGCGTTGCCGAGCAATGGGTGATGCAATTTGGCCAGCTTGCCAAGACCAATAACACCATGATTGTACCGGCCCAATTGGGGGACGTGGCGACACTCGTGTCGACGGTTATGGGTAGCATGGAAACCATGTCCAGCGACAAGGACGCTGAACCCAAGCAATAACGCGCACTGTTTCGAGAGGTTAGCGGTTAGCTTTGTTGTGGGTACTGGCCTGATGCCTGCCCACGGCACTCGAGCGCAGCCTGAGGTGTTTGGTTTTACGTCCGTTTACTCTGGCGCGCCAGCGTCGAAAGGCTGGGGCACCGAGGTGATTGCGCATCAGCTTAATGACCTCGGCCTCGCTCAAACCAAATTGATGTTCTATGGCTTCAAAAGGCGTCCGATCTTCCCATGCCATTTCAATGATGCGACTCTGGTCTGCCGGTGAAAGTTGTCCATTCATAGGGCTAGCATTGATCATTGCGCATTCAGGTTTTGTGAAGTCTTGAAGGTCGTTTCTATTGCTCGCTCGCGTTACGCTTGGGAGTTATGACCGAGCCAACTACTGTGATCCTGACCCAAGATGCGCCAGCGCGTTATGTTCGTGGGCTATTCTTTGCCGTTGTGGCGATCCTTGTAGTCTACCGTATCGCGGTATTGCTGATATTAGATGTACCGCTATTTTATGACGAGGCCTATTACTTTGGATGGGCCCAGGAACTCGCGTTCGGCTATTTCTCTAAACCACCGGTTGTGGCTTGGAGCATTGCGTTGACAACGGTTGGGTCGGATGCCAGTTGGGCAGTCCGAATCAGCAGCCCACTCTACTACGCAGCCGCAGCGGTGCTTGTGTGGCGGACCTCATTGCTGTGGTTCGACGAAAAAAGCGCCGCTTGGGCAGGAGCATTATTTATGACCCTGCCGTTAGTCGGTTTTAACAGCATGTTCATCACCACAGACGCTCCGTTGCTGTTTTTTTGGAGCGGCGCTTTGTGGGCGTTAACCCACGCATTGCAACGCGATCGTTTGTTGCATTGGGTGCTTACCGGGTTGTTCGCGGGCATTGGGTTAATGAGTAAATATTCCATGGGCATCCTCTTGCTTGGCGCGCTAATACTGTTGTTTTGGGTGCCGCAATATCGACGTTTTTTTCAGCGTCCCGGTCCCTATATCGGTGCTTTTATCGCCGCGGTGATATTTATGCCAAATGTGTTGTGGAACCTGAATAATGAATTCGTCAGTCTCAAGCACACCGCTGAAATCTCGCAACTCGATCGCTCCTCGTTGAATATCGCAGGATTGTTGGAGTTTTCCGCGGCACAACTAATTTGTCTTGGGCCGTGGTTTGTTTGGTTGTTGCGTCCGGGCGCATATCGCAATACTTCGCAATTCGAAGTCGGTTATAAGTTCGCTATTGCGCTTAGTGTTACTTTCTTCGCGGTCATCGCCTTGCAAGCGCTGGTGTCTAGGGCAAACGCAAATTGGGCTGCGCCGGGATTCGTTGGGGTGGTGATGCTTCTGGGTGTGGCAATGGCCCGAGTCGCCCGGGTTGAAACTAACNTCATTGGCCTTGGTCTAAATTTNCTGCTGATTCTTATACTGCAGTTCTATCACCCGCTGCTGGCCGTGTTTGATGTCGCAGCGACTTCAAAAAACGATCCGTACAAGCGGGTAACCGGATGGCGCGAAAGCGTATACGCGCTGCAACCAATTGTAGACGCGGACCCTTTGCGAATTGTCGTCAGTAACAGTCGGCTGCTATTGGCAAACGCAGAGTATTATCTAAGCAAGCCGCGCCCGCGACTGGCCGCTTGGGACAGTAACGGCGAAGTAGACAACCATTACGAGCTAAAAGCTAATCTTCGGAATCACCCTGGAGCAGATGTGTTGTTCATAGCGCGTAATCCGTTACCAGATGCCACGCTGCAGCGGTTTGCTGGGACCCGCGAACTAGCGCCCGTAGAGGTGCCGATATACAGCGATCTGACGCGAAGGCTCTACGTCTACAAGTTGGACGGCTTTAAGGGNTACAAGTGAAAGGGCGGTGGTGGCGACGNTGGGATGTGTTTCTATTTCTTCTTAGCGTAGCGATTTTCTTAATTTGGCCAAATTTAGATTATTGGTGGGCCTCCCAGTTTTATCGCCCTGGTGATGAGTTTTATTTGCGCGATTTGCCGCCTGTACTGTGGGTCTATCGTGGTTTTGCTTGGCTGCAATGGCCAATCCTNATTGGACTGCTTGGTGCTCTTGTTTGGGCGGTGCGGCGACAACCGGCGGGACACATATTGCGACGGCGGGTTTATTTTTTGCTGGTGCTGCTACTTTTGGGGCCAGGTTTTGTTGTTAACGAATTGGTTAAGAAAAATTCTGGGCGCGAGCGACCGGATGATACTTTTATGTTTGCTGGCGATGCGCCGCATCAAGACTTCTTAGATTTTTCTGGCGGCTGTAAAACCAATTGCTCATTTGTTAGTGGACACGCGGCGTTGGGTTTTTGGTTTATTGGCTTTGCCTGGGCGTTGGGTCATCGGCGTTACTTGTGGCTGGGCATTGGCATCGGTGCCGTGGTCGGTCTTGGGCGCAATATCCAAGGCAACCACTATTTGTCGGATGTGGTATTCGCCTTTTGGTTGGTTTACGGCTGTGCGTTATTGCTGGCTTGGTGCTACCAACTAACGATGCACGAAGAACNCCAGAGCTAGCGGGTGACCCGATTCATGCGACGCATGCTAATGACCGCGGCTACGGCAAATGCGCTGTGGCTCGGCCAGAATCCCAAGGCGAGCGGAATCACCGCCTCGCTGATCGCCCAACGATTTGCCACCAAAGCCAAATAATAAGCGATGATCCAACCCAAGGTCGGTAGTAGGCGGGTAAAGGGGTTTTGTCGCGGCGGAACCGTTGCGTTGGTTATGGCGATCACCGCAGTGATGAGCAGAAATAACGGCAAGGCGAGGCGCCAGTGGAACTCTGCGACCTGCTTTGGGGTAGACCCAAGGTTACTGGTGGCGACGGCTTCCAATGGCAGATTGTCGGCGTTCAGCAAAACCGGTTCGAGTGGAATGCGTAGTTCCGAGAAGCTTGCGACTTGTTGCCGGTATGCGCCGGGAAGGCCGATATAACGATAGCCATTGAACAGCGATAACACGGGTTGGTTGTTTAGGTCTCGACTCTTTTCACCTCGAGCTGCCCAGATGGTGGTGTACTCGCCCGTTGCTGTTTGCCAGCTGACAAAGACGCTGTTGATGGTGTCGCCATCACTGCTCGTGCTCTCGGCGTAGCTTACTCGGCGACCGTCATCTTGGGTATGAAAAACGCCTGGACGAAAAACCGCGAAACCAATGTTTTGACTGCTGTCTTGCAGGTGCTGCTCTAGTGTTTGGCGAGCGTNCGGTGTCAGCCATAAAGACATGGCAGCTACTGCCATCGCTAAAGTAACCACAGTAGGGCTAAGCCAACGCAATAGCGTTCCCGGTGCTAGCCCAGCACTTTGGAATACCACCATTTCTTGGCTGGCGTACAACCGACCAAGACCGATTAACAAGGCAAAAAACAATGCAAACGGGATAACCATTTGCAATATCTCCGGTAATCGCAAGGCGACCACGGTCAGCACCGTGGTGCTTGGAATCTGTCCCAGTGCGGCTTTCTCCAGAAAGTGGGTAAAGCGCTCGCCCACGGCGATGAGCAAGATCACAGCCAGAGTCACAGAAAACACCGTAGTGACCGATTTATTAATGTAAGCAGATGCGACCATCAAACGCTAAAGGCGCAACGCAAGGGAGTATTCGAATTGGCCATTGCTGACCCGCTGTGATTGCGAATGTGCATAATGACAGCTTCAACCTTGGGAAGGGAAGCTAGCAAGCAATGGCCAGCGGCAGCCAACGCAGCCTCATTCAATTAGGTGTACACAACACCCAGCTTAACCGGCGTATGACGGAGGTCATGTTGTGCTGGTCTATGCTGGCGTTGGCTTGGCTGTTTATAGCCGCTGACGAGGTGGCGATCGTGCAGGGTTGGCATAGCAGCGAATGGATGGAACTTCTGCGACCCCTGTTTGCGGCCATCACCGACCTAATTCTGTACCCCTTTTACGCCATTTTCCTGCTCGCTATAGGTTGGGGCATTGTGCGCAAAGACGCGCGGCTGCGCGGTTTGGCGTGGCGGTATCTTGGCGCCCAGATTGTTGGCTCTGTGGTGCTGGTGCGATTGGGAAAGATGTTATTGGGGCGCGGTAGGCCTAACAGTGAGTTGCCAGGACAATTCACTGGCGATGCTTGGTCATGGACCCTCGACGCGAGTCTTCACTCAATGCCTTCTGGGCATACTGCTGACCTTGTTACTGGTGCGGTGTTTTTGGTGTTATTTGCAGCAACGCCGTGGCTTCGCATGGCGCTGCTGTTGTTGGCCACTATAGGTGGATTTTCGCGCGTAGCAGTCGCAGCGCACTGGCCATCAGATGTATTGGCGGGCGCGTTGATCGGTGCGCTCGCAGCGTATTTGGTGCTACGGCTATGGCCGCCCCGCGATTAGTTGGCAGATTGGATTTTTGCCAGTACGTAGCCGTTTTCGTTGAACAGCGTCTGATGCGGTGGCAGAGCGTCTTTGTGCTGAATTCGAGTCAGCACTAGGTCGCCGGATTGTGGCGCACGGCGACTCACTGGTCGTTGGCTATAAGTGACGAAACTCGGTAAATGTGCTTTCCATAGCACCAGGGGTTCGGATCTTAATTCTGCCAGAGCCGCCGCCTCTTTAATCGGTTGTTGTTGTATTTGTCCGAGCAACGGCAACACCGCCCAAGCTAAGATCAAAGCCTGAGCGACGCCGGTCGCGACAAGCTTCTGTGGCAGTGTTAAACGTGGGCTGATGTTGCACATTAGTATCGCTAGTAAGCCGCCCACCGTCAGAGTGCGGTAGGCGGTGTCGGCATTTTCGGGTGCGGTGGCGAGCATCGCGCGTTGTTGCGCATCGTCCATCTGCACGGCCGCATAAGCCAACAGTTCAGGTAGTGCGACGAACAGGCTCGGCAGCAATAGTGCCGGCAGAAGGACTAACCATTTCGAGCGCAATGCGTCGATTTGGCTGGCCATCAGCAGCAGCAAGGGGCTAATCCCATACAGCAGGTAGTGGGGCAGCTGGGTGCCGGAAAGAGAAAAGAATACAAACACAAAACCGAACGTCAGCCAGCAATAGCGTTCCAGTGGTTCAATTGCCACCAGAGGGCGTTTGCGCAGTAGTTGCAGCAACAAACCAGTAAACGGTAGAAGCATCAACAGCAACACAGGCACGTAGTACAAAACGTTACCGCCGTGTCCTTCGAACGTGTCGGTGAAGCGCGCTACATTGTGCTTAAGGATAAAGCCATCAATGAACGCTTGGCCCTGTTGCAGGTAGATTGCGACATACCATGGCGCAGCGATTAGCAGTAGTAGCGCCCAACCGCCTGGATTAAACATGGCACGCAAGAACTCGCCGATGCGACTGGTGCTGGCAAAAAACAGCAAGCCGCTCGCCATCGGCACCAAGACGGCTACTGGTCCTTTAGTCAGTAAACCAAGAGCAATCCAAACGTAGACGCNGCGTAAGGTTGCCGCTTCAGGTCGCTCCCAATAACGGTACATATCGACAAAGGTCAGGGCGAGAAACAGATTCAGCAACGCATCGGCGCTGGCAAAGTGTGCGATTCCCCAACATGCCAAATTTAAGCACAGCAAAGAGGCGGTGAAACTGGCCTTGGTGGCGCCGAAGCGTGGCTTGGCAAATTGGTAAAGAACCCANACCCACAANGCAGCGGCCAAAGCGGAGGGCAGCCGAAACGCCCACTCGTTGTGACCAAAGAGGCTCACGCTCAAGGCTTGCAGCCAATAGATCAAGATCGGTTTGTCGAAGCGTGGCTGGCCATANATGAAGGTAGATATGTAATTGCCATTCGCTAGCATTTCTGTGGTGGCGCCGCTGAATGCCCCTTCGTCGACGTCGAACAACGGCCAACCACCAAGNTTCAGAAAGAATGCTGAAATCACCANCAGTGGTAGCCAACGGCTGACGGGCTGNTTCAATAACGTTGAGTTAGCCACTTAAGTGGTGCGTTCCGCTTGCCAGGGTTAATTGTGAGTTTTCGGAGGGTGCCACTCGTCCTCGCCCGCGACGGGGGCATTGCGTATGACATAAGACTTTTGTTTTCCGGCCTCAAAGTAAGTTCGGGTCATCAGTTCTGCTAGCACTCCCACTGTCAATAGTTGTACCGCGGCAATGATTAGAATCATACCCAAGGTAAGCAGTGGACGATTGCCAATGTCCTCGCCGAGGAAAACCTTGAT
Source organism: Gammaproteobacteria bacterium TMED92 (assembly GCA_002170355.2). GTDB lineage: Bacteria > Pseudomonadota > Gammaproteobacteria > Pseudomonadales > Azotimanducaceae > UBA4421. The sequence goes on along the minus strand of NHET02000069.1, from coordinate 44,904 downwards.
AAATCCAAGATAGCTGAAGATCAATGCCCCAATGCCGCCAAGAGAGAGTCCAATGCCGCCGAAAAAATGACCTGGTCGGGACTCGTAGCGGAGGAAGAAGAACACCGAGATTAGATCCACTACCACGGCGGACACTCGGGAGAGATTGTATTTGGATTTTCCGGCCACCCGTGGGTGGTGTCGAACCGGCCCCTCTGCAATACGCGAGGCGCGAGTGGTGACGGCCACCCAGGCCGGGATAAAGCGATGCATGTCGCCATACAGCGACAAGCGCTTAATAGCACTGGATCTATAGGCCTTAAGGGAGCATCCGTAATCCCGCAGATTGATGCCAGTAACGCGACCGATAATGCGATTAGCAATATAAGAAGGCAGTAACCGGGTAAGCGCTTTATCTTGCCGGTTCTTGCGCCAACCAGAGACCATGTCCAGATCGCGAGTGAGTAACTCTTCGAGCAACATGGGAATGTCTTGAGGATCGTTTTGTAAGTCGCCATCCATGGTGACGACTAACTCCCCCCGACAATGATCTAAACCGGCCTGCATGGCAGCGGTCTGGCCGAAATTGCGGTTTAGCTCGAACACCCGAACATGGGCGCCAAACTGTTCTCGCGCCGCCAATAAACGCTGCCAGGTGTCGTCAGCAGAGCCGTCGTCAACGATGATCAGTTCCCAAGGGTGGGCGTAGTCCCGCATGGCGTTGTGCACGCGATCTACTAACGGATGAACGTTGTCCTCCTCATTATAGACTGGTACGACAATCGACAAGCTTTGCGCGGTTTTCGAGCTCATGCAGGCTACCTTAGTAACAGGCTTATATAACAACGCGCGAAAGTCTAACACGCCTTAGCAAGCCGGCTGGATACTCAAGTTGGCCCGACACAGGTACAGTGCGTCCATGAGCCGTGAGACGCCCCGACTAGTAAACATTAAGCAGCTGCTAGGGCTGGCGCTGGCGATCGGTTACCTGGTCGCGATTGAGCTGTGGTTAGGGTGGGTCAATATACTTAAGCCGGTACTGAGCCTGCCAACGACACTGCTGCTGCAAATGCTTGGGTTATTGCTCTTAACCTATTTGACCCGCGCCATGCGCCTGTACAGTTATTTCCGCCCCGCAACACAAGGGCGATTTAGTCATACCTTGGCGGTGATGCTCACGCACAACGTGCTCAATCATTTGCTGCCAGCCCGAGTTGGCGAAGTGAGCTTGCCGGTATTATTGCGGCANCAATNTGCTGTCGATCTGATGCGCGGCAGCGCAGCACTGGTTTGGTTGCGCGTGTTGGATTTGCACTGTTTGCTNGTGTTGGCGTTGTGCGCTGGGATACTCAGCAGTGGTTTCATGCCGAGCCTGGAGTTTTTGAANCAGCATTCTATGGGTGCGGGTATTGCCGTGTCGCTAGCGGGATTTGCGGCGCTGCCGATCGTGGCATTTCTACTATTGCGCAGTNATAGGTGGCAACCGCTGGTGCAAAGTAAGCGCGTGAATAGCCTGTCTGAGCGGTTGCTCGCAGGCATCCCGAGCAGCTATCGAGAGTTTTTTGTNAGTTGGTTTTGGACCTGGATTACCTGGCTGGTGAAGCTGTTGACGTTGGCTTGGTTGCTGTCCGAGTTGTTGGATCTTTCGCTAGNTGCCGCAGCAGTCGGTGTCACAGGCGGAGAGCTTACAGCGATTTTGCCNGTGCATGCGCCAGGTGGCTTTGGTACTTATGCAGCGGGTGTTGTTGCCGCATTANTGCCTTTTTCCCTTGATTCCGCCGCCGCCTTCGCTGCTGCGGCAATCACGCATATATTTTTGTTTTCTGCAGCGCTATTGAGTGGCTGGTTAGGATGGTTAGCGTTGCCGAAAAACACTGACAAATAGACCCTTCGTCGGAAATATGGCGGTCTTTATCGATCCGATCTGGGCCATGCCCATGTGGGTCGATAGCGTTGCAAGTCCGATCCAAGACACAGACCGATTCACTATGCCTATTAACGCGCTAGTGCTGCTTGACGGCGTGCTCAGTCATGGCCACCAAAGCCGTGGTTTAGTGCGTGAGCTTGCGCGGGAAACTGCCGTAACTACCCAAGAATTTTTCGTGCAAATGCACTCTAGCTGGATGCGTGGATACCTGCGCAAAGCACTGGCCATGTCTTCTGAACAGACCCTAAGCTGGGCCGGCCACTGCTTTAACTGGCCGCAGGAGCAAATTACCCCGCCGGATCTTATTGTCTCTGCCGGCGAAGAAACTATGTTGTTCAACGCGGNGCTGGCGCGGCGCTATGGTTGCGACAACATTTTTATCGGTCGACAGCAAGGCGTGCGCAGCAGTTGGTTCTCTGCGGTCGTCACTCTGGATTCTCCGGTGCTAGCGAATGCGCTGAGTATTAACTTGCCACCTTCACGGTTAACGCCGGAGAGCGCGTCTCAAGCGTTTGCCGCGTACGTGGATGAAGGCGGCGACGGTCGCGATATGTTTTGGGCGANGATCATTGGTGGTAATAAAGCAGATTGTCGTTACGCAGAGNAAGATTGGCTCGACCTAGCNCATGGCATGAACGCNTTGGCTAAGGCCCACAAAATTAAATGGCTGGTGTTGACCACACGCCTGACCGATGTGTCCGTGGAAAAGCTGCTGCTAAACGCTTTGCAAGAGCGCTATCTNGAATCCATTAGCTCGTTCAGTTTTTGTTTAGATGATCCGCTGCCGTTGCTCGCCGGGCGGGCGTCGCGTATNTACTGTGGTTATGAGTTGTTGCCAATGTTATTCGACATGATTGCATCGGGTCGAGTGACTGTCGCTTACACGCCGCAACACGAGAAGCCAAATCGGCAGGTCAGTCAGTTGTTGAGTTCGTTGCGCCAGGAGCGCCTCGTGTCTGTCATAAGTAGCAACGAATTGCCCACTGCGCGAATGGTGCGCCCTGCGCGGCCGTTACCAGATTTGTTGTTGCGTAAGCAGCAACAAATGTTCGAGCAGTTACGGAGCTACTGTCCAAGCCTTGCAAATGCCACGCAAGGTAATTAGTTCATGCGATATCGATATCGGAAAACCCCTGTTGCGGCTTGGGCGCNGCGGCAGATTAAGGCAAACTTACNGCTTTAATTTTCGAGGGGTACGGCATGAAAGACGAAACAATAGCCATTCACGGTGGCTACACCACCGATCCAACCACCCATGCGGTTACCGCACCGATTTATCAAACGGTAGCTTATGAGTTCGACGACGCCCAGCACGGTGCTGACCTGTTCGATCTAGCGGTTCCTGGCAACATTTATAGTCGAATCATGAACCCAACTTGCGACGTTCTTGAGCAACGAGTCGCCGCGCTTGAGGGCGGAGTTGGNGCGTTAGCGGTCTCTGCGGGCAGCGCAGCGATCAATTACGCCATCCTTAATCTTGCTGCTGCTGGCGACAACATTGTCACGGTGCCACAACTGTACGGCGGCACCTANACGCTGTTCGCCCATATGTTGCCGAGCCAAGGTATAGAGGTGCGCTTTGCCGAGAACGATTCCGTTGCCGCACTGGAAGCGCTGATTGATGACCGCACCAAAGCAATTTTTTTGGAAACCATCGGTAATCCAGCAGGCAATATCGTCGACATAGAGGCTGTGGCCAACATGGCGCGCAGTCGTGGAGTTGCGACCATTGCAGACAATACAGTTGCGTCACCGGCACTCCTCAAACCCATTCAGTATGGAATTGATATCGTGGTGCATTCTCTGACNAAGTATATGGGCGGTCATGGCACCACGTTGGGTGGCATCATTGTTGATTCCGGGCAATTTCCGTGGGCTGAGCATGCGCAACGCTACCCTGGTTTGAACACGCCCGAACCCAGCTATCACGGCGTTGTATATACANAAGCNTTTGGTCCTGCGGCCTATATCGGGCGCGCTCGAACGGTACCATTGCGCAATACCGGTGCGGCGCTATCACCGTTTAATGCCTTTCAACTGTTGCAAGGCATCGAGACCCTGAGTCTGCGCATGGAGCGGCACTGTGCCAACACCATGGCGGTTGCTCAGCATTTGCAGAGCCATGCACAAGTAGAGTGGGTCAGCTACGCTGGGTTNGCGGGACATCCGCATCATGCGTTAGCACAGAAATACATGGACGGNGCGGCATCGGGCATTCTGACCTTTGGTGTAAAGGGNGGATTCGAAGCGGGCGTTAAGTTCTATGATGCGCTTAAACTGTTCAAGCGCCTGGTTAATATCGGCGACGCCAAGTCGTTGGCGTGTCACCCGGCGTCCACCACCCACCGGCAGTTGAGCGAGGAAGAGCAAAGTGCTGTGGGCGTTGCACCGGAAGCCATTCGGTTATCGGTAGGCATAGAGCATATTGACGATATTTTGGCCGATCTCGATCAAGCGTTAGCCGGCTAGGGCTATAGGGATTACAGATCTAGCGCGGCGCCTGGTGGCCGCGCTAAATCAGAGTAATCCAATCAAGCATCGCGCGGGATAGCTCGGCAATGCCACTGAGTAANGGCAGGCCGGCCAAGCTAAGCACGACTAGCGCCAGAAAAACTCCGGTGCCATAGCGCGCGTTTAACCTTCGGTAGCCCTGGGCCAGACCAGCGGGCAGCAGGTGCGGCAAAATGTAATGCCCGTCGAGTGGTCCGAGTGGGATCAAGTTAAACAACATTAACAGCAGATTAATTTGTGCCAGTAGGGTAAAGAAAATCAACGCGCCCTCGTTTTGCCAGCCGTTTTGCCAAAACCAGACGTAGACATTCCAAGTCGCAAGGGCCAATAAGAGATTCATCGCAGGTCCCGCCAACGCCACCCATAAGTCAGCCGTGGCGCGGCTGTAGTTGCGTGGGTCGGTTGGCACAGGTTTCGCGTAGCCGATACCTATTAACGCGACCATACCTAGTCCGACCGGGTCGATATGCGACAGTGGATTCAATGTCAGGCGGCCTGCTNGCTCTGCTGTGTCGTCGCCGAACCACTTGGCCACGATGGCGTGACCGAATTCGTGAAAACTCAACGATAAAACCAGCGCCAGCAAAAGCAATAAAAAGACGGCGTATTGGCCTTGCATGAGCAGTGACAGCATTGAACGTTACCAAGTATTGGGGCTAGGCGAGTCGTTAAGCTCGCTCTATTATTGCGCCCACTAACGCATGATCGGCGTCGGGAGCGCGGCATCAAACATACATTAAAAGTTTGGCGATTTCTTGACGGTAAACCCGGCCACGAGAAACAAACCGAGGGTTTGCTGCAGGGGCTAGCGGAGCTGGTGGACTGCGAGGTGCGCAGGGTGCATTGGCCGAGTGATGCTAAGGAGTTAAGAAAAGATTGGCAGCGGCACGCGGCGGCACCAGATCTGATTATTGGTGCAGGCCATCATTTGCACCGTCCCATGCTAAAAACCCGGTGGCATCTTGGTGGGCGCTGTGTGGTACTTATGAAACCATCACTACCCACATTTCTGTTTGATATGGCNTTAGTGCCAGAACACGATCGGNTGTGGTTGCAACGCAACGTCGAAGCTACTCTGGGCATGCTGTCGCCGTCGCAAACCNGCGAGATAGATGCGCGGCGCGGTGTGATTTTGCTTGGCGGATTGAGTAAACACTTTCACTGGTGCAACGACGTAGTGTGTGAGCAAGTGCAGCGCATTGTCACTCAAGCGCCAGATATCAACTGGCAGATTATTGATTCTCGGCGCACACCCGAAGATCTGCAACATCAATTGGTGTTACCAGCCAATGCCAAATATGTGCACTGGCGAGATACACAAGCATCGTGGTTGACGCATCAACTTGGTTGCAGCAGTGCCACTTGGGTAACACCAGACAGCGCGTCCATGGTGTATGAGGCGTTGTCGTTCCCCGGCCGGGTTGGGGTCATTGAGCTGCGACCCAAACGACGCGATAACAAACTGGCCGCGGGGATACGCAGGCTGCATGCTCTNGGGTACGTNGGTTTNACTGCTCACGGTGCTTTGTCGTCCCAGAGTTTAAGCACTGTGGTGCTGGCTGAGCATCGNCGCTGTGCGTTGCTAATTCTGCAGCGCTGGTTTGCTGCGTTATTAGACACAACCGACGGCTCGNCAAAACNTANCTCGTAATGNCAACGCCATTTCGTATATGGGTACTNAGCGATGGCGTGCCTGGCCACGTGAACCAGGCGCAAGGGCTGGTGCGGCGAATCGCGACGCTTCGCGATATTGACTGCACCGAGCATTTTATCCCGCTGAGGATGCGGGTATTGCGGCCAACGTTGCGNTGGGGCTGGAATCGGCGCAAANCATGGGCAGCTGCGCTCACCCAACGTGCGTATGGGCGGCTGCCCGTGGTAGAGCGAGCACCCGATCTGATTGTGTCNGCAGGCGGCAACACGTCATTTGCTAACGCTATGCTGTCGCAGCGTTTGGGCTGCAACAACTTTTATATGGGATCNTTACGGGGTTTGGACGCGAGTCTGTTNAGCGGTGTTTTTAGCCTGCAACCGTTGCTCGACAACCGTGGTGAGCGGCTTGCGAATAACGTTGTAATGCCTATTTTGCCGCCCAATAGTGATGTGGCAGAGAGTCGTTCTGAAGCACAACAATTGCGGCAACAATACCCCAACAAAATACTCTGCGCGGTGCTGTTGGGTGGTAATGGTTCAGGTTATCGTTTTAGCAGTGAGGATTGGCAGGGCTTAGGCGCTGCGTTAAACACCCTCAGTGAGCGCCACAATGTGCTGTGGTTGCTGACCACTTCGCGGCGCACTGGCGTCAAGGCTGAACAACTATTGCAAGGCGCCCTTGATGCTGACNCGTTGGCAGAACCGATTTGGTATGGGCAGCATGCGCGTAATCGCAATGCTGTGTTTTTGCAGGCAGCGGATTGCGTGCTCTGCGGTGAGGACAGTATGTCGATGCTGCATGAAGCGCTCGCCGTCCACGACCAAATCGCTGCGCTCGCGCCTAGGCACGTTAAAGCGCCGCTTCGCTACGTTGAAAAAATTAACCAACTCATAGCANAGGGTTATGTGCNGCGGTGCTCGATTGCGGAATTAGATAGCTTCGATATTGCGGGGTTTATTCNAGGGCGCTCTGCGGCCAGTACCGACTGGGCGAATATCTTNGATAGTGAGTTAGAGGTATTGTTAGGTAGTATGGCAGGCCCGCAAGTTCGCTAGGCTTCTTTTAATTAGACAGTAACTTGCGGTAGACCGCGAGAGTTTGTTGCTGCATCTGTTCTAGTACGAAGGTGTTTGGCAGTGGTTGCTGCATAGGCTCNCNGAGNAATTTTTNTNTGGTGCGCTTAAGCGCCTCTTCATCGCCGGCAACAACCAAGCCTTGCGGGAACAACTCACCGAGGCTTTCCGCGGCGCCGCCGTAATCCCATGCGACAACCGCGCGTCCAAGACTCAGTGCCTCGATTATGGTGCGCCCAAAAGGCTCTGGTTGAGTTGATAAGTTGTAGATAATGCTGCATTGACTCAGAACATCGCGCATGTCGGTGCGCGAACCGAGGAAGGTTATCCTATCGCTGATGCCAAGGGCGCTACAGTCCTGCCGCAGCCGCGCATAAAAGCGCTGTTGTTTGCGCTCAGCGCCACCGATGATCAGACCATGAACTTGTGCGTCTGGCGTTAATTCAGCAAGCAGTCTGATAAAGCTCTCGTGGCCTTTCCAGCGACTGATCCTACCGGGTAGTGCAAGGAGCTTTTTACCAATGAGTTGCGGATGGTGCCGCTGCCAGTCGTGCAACCAGGATTCACTGGGTTGGTGGTTTCGCGGAAATGCTAACGGATCGACACCGCGATGAATGAGATCTATGCGATCAGCGGAAACCCGGGGGTAGTTGTGCAAAATGTAGTCTTTTACGTTTGCAGAAATCGCGATCACGCGCTCGCCCTTAGTCATTACCTCGCTGTACCGGTTTACCGAGTAGCGGCCATGCACCGTGGTCACCAATCGCGGTCGCGACTGCACTGGCATGCCCCGCCATGCAAGGTAAATTAGCCAGGCTGGTAATCGCGAGCGCACATGCACTAAGTCAAAATCTGCCAGCATTTGGCGCAACGGCGGCACCAATTTCAGACTCAGCAAGGACTTTCGATGCACCGGCAGGGCGATATGTTCGCTGCCTTCCGCTAATAGTTGTGTAACCATAGGCCCGCCATTGGAGATCACGGCTGAACGATAGCCAGCCGCGACTAAGGCGCGCCCGATCTCCAAGGTGCCGCGTTCGACACCGCCCATATTGAGCGCTGGCAGCACCTGCAAAACTGACGCTTTCAATGGAGTGTCCTCATGGCGAATAAGAGTACATGGATTGAGGAGTGGCGGACATGCGCGTAGCGCAAATTATGGCGGGCCAGGCTATTGGCGGCGCGGAACTGTTCTACAGTCGATTGGTCTGCGCCCTCGCCGAAGATACGAACTTGCAGCAAGTCGCTGTTTTACGGCCCCACGAACGCTGGGTTGAAAACCTTAAGCGCAGCGGGGTTGCCGTCCATTTAGAACGCTTTGGCGGACGTCTAGATATGCGCACAAAGCGCTCGCTGGGAGGTATTCTCAAGTCTTTTGAGGCGGATATTGCCTTGAGCTGGATGAGCCGCGCGGCACGTTTTTGTCCCACTGGGCCATGGATAAATGCGGCCCGACTCGGCGGCTATTATTCGCTCAAATATTACAAAAACTGCGAAGTGTTTATCGGCAATACGCAGGGTATTTGTGAGTACCTGCGCAAGCAGGGGGTTGCCCCACAGCGCGTGCATTACATTTCGAATTTCATCGATGAAGCGCCACTTGTGCCGGATCAGACTGGCTCGCAAGCTATCGAGTCCGACAGCAGCGGGAGGGTGATTTTGGCTGCTGGCCGTCTGCATAGAAACAAAGGTTTTGATGTGCTTTTAGAAGCATTAGCGCTCTTGCCCAAGGTGACTTTATGGCTCGCCGGCGAAGGTCCAGAGCAAGTCAACTTGGCCCGTCAGGCCGAACGCTTAGGGGTTCGCGACCGGGTTGAGTTTCTCGGTTGGCAAGACGATCTGCGTGGCTATTTGCAGCGCGCTGACACATTCGTTTGTGCGTCGCGGGTAGAGCCTTTGGGTAATGTGATTCTTGAAGCCTGGCTGCACGGGTGTCCCATTGTGGCGACGCGCGTGGCGGGTCCGATGGAATTGATCACCGATGGGCTAAATGGTGCGCTTTGCGCCGCAGAGGACGCTCAGGCGATGGCGGCTGCCGTCGCTGGCCTACTCAGCAGTCGGCAACAGCAACAGGACTTCGCCGCGGCAGGGCAGCAGGCCTATGCGCAGGGTTTTAGTCGCCAACACATTGTCGGGCAGTATCAAGAGTTCTTTGCCAAGGTTGCGCACTGATCAGAGTCTGTGTACTTGGTCTTGCCAGCGATAGTCCCAGGAGTAGGGCAGGTCGAACGTGGTTTCGATAATAAACTGCGCCACTCGCTCACCGCTAAACTCCCGTTGGTAAAGGCTTCGGCCCGCACCAGCGATACGCTTGCGTGCCGCGTCATCGTTATGAAAATGTCGCAGTTTTTGCGCGAGCTCCGCATCGTTATCAAAGAACACTGCTTGTTCGTCAGAAAAGAAGCGCTGATACCCAGCGGCACTGTGCATATAGGTCAAGATTCCATTGCCCATGAGCTGCGAGATGCGCGCGGACGAGTACAAGTAATCGCCCTCGTAGCGATTTAGGTTCAGTGCCATTTTGCTATCGGCTAGGGCTTGATCGTAGTCAACTCCCCACAGTGGCGGGTTACCGTGCATGCCAAACACGCCAAAGCGCAGGTCAGCGAGCGTTGTCTTGAGCGCTGCAACCTGAGCGACTCGGGGGTCATCTGGTTGACCGATGCCACAAAACAAGACATCCCATTGGAAAACGTCTTTGGCCGAGTTGTTCTGATCCTCTACGGCGGGGTCGCAGGGATTGGGCATGAAGCTCACACGGTTGCCCGGTCGAAGAAACCCGCGCAGCGCAGCGCCGCCAGTGGTCACAAAAATGCTGTCGGCTACATCACAGCGGCGCTGGATGTTGGCTACCGTACGCGGGTTAAACAACGGGTCGACATTGCGATAGGCAATGCGCAGATCAGGGTGGCGTTGTTTTATGTCCTGTAACGTGGCGTTTTCAATCAGGTCTGCGTGACCGAGCAAGATCATTTGTGGCTGGTAGTTCTCGCAGGTCTCGATCAAGCGNCGGTTCGCCTGGCGTCTGCCCATGGGCTTGATGCTGAGCGGCGCCAAATAGCGCGCAAGGTCGCGGTCGCTGAACTCTAAAACCTTGTGATTGCCGCGTATTAGGCCGTGGTAGAGCTTCCGAGAGGTGCTTACCCGAAGACCGCCGTAGCGATGCCATTGCCAGTTATCTATCTGAAGAATACGCATTAGTGCAGTGTAACGGCTATTGCGTTTGCCGACAGGTCAAGCAGTGGTGCCGCAATGCGGGTAGTGCAGATCGCTTGCCCGTACCTGCACTGCATCTTTTGCAACGGCCTTATCGAACCGGTGCTAACGCAAAGTACCGTCTTGTTCCTTCGCGGCCACTGCGGATGCGGACATAGCGAGCCAATCTTGCAGCACCGCGGTGTTGTCCTCNCCGATGGCACGCACCCGTTGATATTGCTCGCAGGGCGTTTNTTCAAAATGAATGGGCNAGGCGTCGACCCAGGTTGGTCCNAGATCTGGGTGTACGTCTTGCATTGGGCGCACGAAGTTATANCGAGCCAGTTGCGGATCACTCTCAATAAGGTCGGCACCATCTTGTACCACGCCTGCGGGTACGCCCGCAGCCTGACAGCGCGCCATCAGTTCATAGGCATCTTGGGTTTGTGTCCAAGCGGCTAAATGTTGGTCGATGGTGTGTTTATTCGCCACCCTGCCCTGGGCGCTTTGCAGTTCGCTGGCCANAGCCCAAGCCGGTTGCTGCATTAATTTCGTCAGCGCTATCCATTGTTGATCTGACATACAAGCGATNGCGATCCAGCGCTCGTCGAGTCCGGGAATNTTATCTGGATTCGGCCGCTCGCTATGGCACGGATAGCAGCCGTGGGGAGCCGCANGGTCATATGGCAGATCATTGCCCACTGGTCGTGCTGCNGTGCCATTAGCGAAGTAGTCTAATAACGCNGGTCCTAAAAAGCTCACACCGACCTCAAATTGCGAGATGTCCACGCGATGCCCAATGCCTGTGCGCTGACGTTGCTCCAGTGCTGCCAATACAGCCACGGCGCCGTGTAGACCTGCCTGGTGATCGTTGTACGAAAACCCAATACCAATGTCCTCTCTACCCTCGACGCCGGTAATGTGGGTCAAACCGCAGAGTGCGTGAATGGTCGGTGCGTAGGNGACGAACTTTGACCAGGGGCCGCNGNCACCCATGCCTGACATTTGNACGTAAATCGCGCGCTTGTTCAGCGGGTGAATCGATTTGTAGCCAATGCCCCAGCGATCTAGCACGCCGGCGGAGAAGTTATCAATCACGACGTCGGCCTGTTGGCATAGCGCGTGGGCGATTTCTTTACCCTCGTCAGTGGCGAGATTTAGCGCCAGCGCACGTTTGTTGCGATTCCACATTAGGTAGTAGGGATGCTGTGGGTCTTGGGTGCCGACGGCACGCTGACTGGAATTTATTTTTACGACGTCTGCGCCCATGTCAGCGAGGATGCGTGTCGCAAACGGTCCGGCCAATACATGGGTGAAATCCAGAATTCGAAGGCCCGCCAAGGGGCGATTGTCTGTGCTCATGAGTTGCTCCAACCCAATTCTGCGAGAATTTCNGCGGCGTGGGTGGCGGCGCTAGCGTGAGGCNGCTGGGGTAACTCAATGTCGCTGTCCGCAGTGCTGAAATGAAAGACCGGACCTGGCGCAGTGATCTCTTGNTCACCTAGTTTGATCGATCGATACCAGTTACGGGCTGCCAACTGTGGGTTTTCTGCCACCGCTTCTAAAGGCAGCACCCAACCGTATGGGCAATGTCGAGCTTGCGCTTGCAAAAACAANTCCTCTGCGTCTTTGTTCGCGCTCCANGCACGCAGCACTTGCATCGAACGCTCAACGCGTAACCGCAAGTTTTCTGGTTCTTGGTATTTGGGATCAATAAGGTCCTCCTGGGCGCCTTCCTCGATGAGCCACATAAGTTGGGTATCAAAGTCTGGAGCAGGGGTCACCATAACGCTGCCGTTTTTTGCCGGCACCACAGCGTAGGCGTCGGACCAGTGCAGCGCGCCACGCCGCGGCAGCACCTTGCCTTCTGGGCGTTGTAGCGTGTCGGCATACCAATAGAACATAAAGACCTGCTCGAGGCAGGAGGCGATGCATTCGTGCACCGAAACNGTCGCGCGCTGGCCCTGACCGTGTGTGCGCACTTTATGCAGTGCTGCCAGTGCGGCGATGGCGACATAGGCGCCGCTGACCATAAAGTTTAAGTCGCCAAAACCTTTCAGCGGTGGTGTATCGACATCGCCGGTGGTCGCGGCGAAACCACCCAGAGCGCCGGCCACTAAGTCTGGCGCTCGATAGGCCGCCCAAGGGCCGTCCGCACCAAAGGACGAGACGTCGATGATCACCAACTCAGGCCTTTGCTCTTGCACATCATCTAGGTTGGCGTGATCTACTGCGAATGCGCCCTGGCATACCAGGACGATGTCTGCGTGTTGCAGCAGTTGACGTAGTTGCGTCATGCCGTCGGAGGTTTCTGGATCGACCGCGAAGAACCGCCGATTGGAAGCATAAAAGGCGTGCCACAACGAGATTTGATCATCCTCATGTGACTGAGCTGAAGATCCTGCAGTTTTCAGCAGCGGCCCACGCTGCCGCAGCGGATCGCCTGCAGGTGGCTCTGGCCGCACGACATCTGCACCTAGATCTGCGAGCAGTTTTGCTCCGAAGATCCCACGCTCATCGGTCAAATCAACGACTCGAACACCGGTTAATGGCATTTGCATCCTCCCTCGTCGGAGCCGCAACGTTAATGCATATTGCGCTCAGCGCCAACGCTCGCTCGGTNAGCGTGTGGTTGTAGTATGCTGCGCGGCGGGAGGAATAATGCTGTCTAGCGAACAAATAAGCTTTTTTAAGACCAACGGTTATCTGTTGGTGTCAGGAGCCATGGATACAGCACTGTGCGCGCGGGTTCGTGAAGCCATGTGGCAGTCGCTGCCTGCAGGCTCGGGTATGCGGCGCGACGACCCGAGTACACATGTGGGGCCGTTTCGCAAAAAGCAAGANTCGGCAGACAGTCTGCACACACGGCTGGGTTACCGCTGGCTGAATCGGCACCTGGGGGTTACTCAAGATGTGGTGGACCTCATTTACAGCGATGCCATTTGCGNCATGGCGCAGCAGTTGCTTGGCGGNTCCTTGCGCCAGGTCAAAATTAATGGCCAACCGATGGGTAGCCATGGGCCTGCTTGGCCGGGCGGGCCTACTGATCCTGCCCATGGGGTAGATGCCGCGCGTGGTGTGTATTGCACGCTACCTTATGGCGATAAACCGCGTGAGCCCGATGCTTGCCATACCGATGGTCATCCGTTTCAACTGGGCGTGGTCGGTCTATTAGACGACAGCCCTCCGGACGGTGGTGCGTTCAAGGTGTGGCCAAAATCTCACCAATTGCTCTATCCGACGTTCGCGTTGCGCTACGACCAACCGCGCATACCGTTCTACGATCATTTACCCGCAGCTAAGGGCATTGTGCATACGTCGGCATATCTCGCCGAGATACAGCGCCTAAACGCCCATGTAAAGCCGGTAGAGTGTTGGGGTGCCGCGGGTGACATTGTGCTGTGGCACCATCGCACAGCGCATATGGCTGGGCATAATTACACGCCGGTAATGCGTCAAGCGGTACTGGCAGATTTTTGGACTGAGGACTTGGATCAATTGCGCACGACGGACTCGCAAGGGGACATGTGGCGTGACTGGTCAACGGCAGTTCAGCAAGCGGACGGAAGCTATTCTGAGGCGTTTGCGGAATCTCAAAAACTTCTGTAAATACAGATTGTTACAGTATATTTATTAAAAGGACCGAAGAATGCCAAGTGAGCGCGACGAGACCGCAGCGGGGGCTACTCAGCATCGCAATGACATGTACGGCAACATTGATGCGCGTAGTGAAGACGACGCAGGGGTGGCAGAGCTGATTCCCGCAGCAACGGTGGTGTTACTGCGGGATACGCCAGATGGCGCCGAGGTGCTGATGCTGAAAAAGAACTCGAAGATTACCTTCGGTGGCATGTGGGTGTTTCCTGGTGGCAAGATAGATGCACAAGATTACCCAGCGCCAGCTGACGTCGACGCTGCCGCGCGATGTGCCGCTGCGCGGGAAACTCAAGAAGAAGCGGGTTTGGCAGTCAGCGTCGAAGAGTTTGTGCAAATCGCCCATTGGACGCCGCCCCCTGGCCCACAAAAGCGCTTCGCGACCTGGTTTTTTGCCGCTCAAGTCAGTGGCGATCAGGCCATTGCGATTGATGACGGCGAAATAAAAGAGCATGCCTGGATTCGGCCGCAGCAAGCGCTGGCTAAGCATGCGGCAGGTGAAATTGACTTGGTACCGCCGACCTGGGTGACCCTTTACCACCTAGCTCGTTACAACCCAGCGTCGGCAGTGCTCGCGCATTTTCAGCAGCGCGGCCATAAGACTTATCGAACCCGGGTAGTAAAGGCCGCGAACGGCGACCGAGTAGCGCTCTGGCTCGGCGATAGCGGTTATGATGGGTGGGATGCAGATACAGAGGGAGCGCGCCATCGACTGATCATGGCGCAAGACGGTTTTCGTTTCGAAAACACGGTCGAGGTGTATTGAGTTAGAGCGCAAACAACGCGCCCTTAACTCGCTTCAAGCGGGGCGACTCGGTAACGTTGGCGCGCGCAAATCAGATGGGGAGGAACTATGCAGTCGAGTGAAACGACGGCGGTGCAACCGCTAGCCCGCAAAACGATCTATGCTCATGGCACCGTGGGCATGCCGATGGCGGTTTATGGGTATCCACTGGCTATCTGGATACCGGCTCATTACTCCGGCGGCTTAGGGTTGGACTTGGCAACCGTTGGCATCATTTTGATGTTAGCGCGGTTAACCGATGTGATAACCGATCCGCTGATTGGCGAAATATCAGATCGCTGGCGCACACCGGTGGGACGACGTAAACCTTGGTTGCTGATTGGTACTCCCGTCATGTTGTTAGGCGTATATATGCTGTTTGCGCCCAGTGGTGACGTCGATGTTGTGTATTTTCTGATCTGGCTCACCGTATTTTTCTTAGGTTCGACCATGATCATGTTGCCCCACCGCGCTTGGGGAGCGGAAATGTCGACCGACTACCATCAGCGCTCGCGGATTACAGCGGCGCGAGAGTTCTACTATCTGGCCGGGCTGATGATTGCCGCTGCGGTACCCATGGCGGTAGAAGTTATGGCCGACGGTGGCAGTGGTGTTGGTGATGTGCTCGCCAAAATCTGGACCGACGCCACCGGCGCCTTTACTGGCGACATTATGAATGCCCAACCGGTAGATCGAGCGACTCTCACCGGTCCGGTTTTGTATGGTCTTGCTTGGACGTTGATTTGGTTACTGCCGTTAGCTGCAGCGATTTGCTTCTTTGCGGTCAAAGAGGCGCCAGTCTCGGCTTCGACCGTACGCGTGCCAATGCGCGAAGGCATTAAACATCTGCTAAAGAATGGACCCATGGTGCGGGTGTTACTGATCGTCCTGCTGGTGCACTTTGGCGAGTCCTTTCGCAATGCAGTATCACTATTCTTTATTCGCGACATAGTCAGCATTCCGACCATTGGCGCGGCTTACTTTTTCTACTTTGTTGCAGGGTTAGCGGCGATCCCGTTTTGGTTGGCACTTGGCCGCCGGATCGGCAAGCACCGCGCGTTTATGTGCACGCTGATTACGGTAGCTGCCGTTAGTGCAGCGAATTTTGCTTTAAACGAAGGCGACTATTTGGCGTTCTTTTTGTTGTTTATTGTTAAAGGGTTCTGCTTTGGCGGTCTGCACTTTTTGCCTATCGCGATGCTGGCCGACGTAGTGGACGTAGACTCTGCGCGCACTGGTGGCAAGCGCGCTGGCGCGTATTTTGCGATCTTTGGTTTCTCGGAAAAAATCGCCATAGCTTTTGGCACCGGCGTGTCATTGAATGTCGTTGGACTGCTAGGCTTCGACCCAAGTCTGGGAGTAGCCGGCAGCAGTGATGTCGGTGTGCTGTCGCTGCGGTTGGTGTATTGCTTTGGGCCGGTTTTGTTCTACGGCCTGGCATTGAAGTTGATCTGGAACTACCCACTGACCCCCGCCCGACACGAACGGCTGCGCGAACGCCTGGCGCGGCGAGAAGCCCGGCTAGGTAAAGCGGCGGCGGGGTAGATCACTCCATCAGCTCACGCCGGGCGCGTTCCTCTTCTTCGCGCGCTCGGGTTAGCGCCGAGGCCAGCACACTTGCTGGCACGGCGATGACGCCTAACCCTACCATCACCACTATGAAGGTAAAAAAGCGGCCACCCGCAGTGATCGGATAGATGTCGCCGTAACCGACAGTGGTTAGGGTAGTTACGGCCCACCAAAGACTGTGAAAAACGCTGGCAAAGGCCTCAGGTTGGGCGTCGCGTTCAAAGTAGTAGATACCCACCGCCGCCAAGAACAAGATCATCATTGTCGCAATAACAAACAAGGTAAATTCTTCTTTTGCCAAAGCGAAAGAACGCGCGAAGCGTCTCATCGCTGCGTTGTAGCGCGTGAGTTTTAGAAGGCTAATGATTCGTAGTGTTCGCAGCAGTTTCACTGCGCGTAGATCAATCCCGGTGGTTAGGTAAAAAGGCAAAATGGCCAGTAGGTCCACCACGCCAAAGAAGCTCAGAGCATAGGCGAGGGGCTGGTCTGCTGCTTTTAATCGCAGCAGGTATTCCGCGGTAAACAAAACAACGACCGTGACCTCTATCCATCCAAGCAGTTCCACAGTGTTGTTTGACAGATCTGGAAGTGTCGCGATGGAAAAGGAAATCAGAGCAACAATGACCAAACCTTGCACCGCTAAATCGAAGGCTTTGCCAGCGCGCGTATCGGTTTTATTGACGATGGCATTAAGGCGGGAGGCGCGATTATTGCTTTGCATTGTGAGCTAATTCCCTAAGTTAGAAATGACATGAGTCCAAGCGTCACTGATTCTTGCTATTCAGTGTTCGTAAACCAAGAGCTTTGGGTGGGGCCACCTGGTTTGTTTGACGATCGGTAGTAACGAGCCGACAGGCGGTATTTCAACAATCCTATATTTCAAATAATTTTTAATTATTGAATTCAGGAGGTTCTATGCAGCTAGCCGAAGCCGTAGGCGCGCTCAGCGCCCTGGCACAAGACACTCGTCTTACTGTGTTTAGAGAGCTGATTAATGCCCACTCTCCTTGTGCACAAGAATGCGGTCTGTTAGCGGGTGAGTTGGCACAGCGGCTTGGAGTGAGTGCGTCTGCATTGTCGTTTCACTTAAAAGAACTCACCTGGAACAAATGGGTGGTGTCGCGGCGGGTCGGTCGCTCAATTATCTATTCTGCGAATTTACCAACCATGCAGCAGTTGGTGACGTACCTGCTAGCGGACTGTTGCGCCGGACACTGCGACCTAAATACGCAATCTAAGAGTTGAGTTAATTTTATGAAACGTCTACACGTCAGTTTTAATGTTGCAGATCTGGATAAGTCTATTGGCTTTTATGAAAAGTTATTTGCTCAGGCACCAACGGTAGTGAAAAACGATTACGCTAAGTGGTTGCTGGATGATCCGCGGATGAATTTTGTGCTTGAAGCTCGTGGTGATTCGCCTGGCTTTGGCCATGCCGGTATTCAGGTGGATGAGCAGGAGGAATTGCAACCACTGTTAGAGCGGATGCAAGCCGCAGAAGCGCCGTACATGCCGGAAGGGGTGACCACGTGTTGCTATGCAAAGTCGGAAAAAAGCTGGAGTGTTGATCCAGACGGGGTTTTTTGGGAAGGCTTTTATACCTTTCATCAATCCGAACACAGGTCGCAGAGCGAAGTCGTCGAAACACCCAAGAGTACCTGCAGCTGTTTGGCTGATTAAATCAGTCGCCTTCAAACAGGCGTCTTGGGTTATCAACAAACAGCATGTGAATGTCTTGTTCGGTAGCACCCATGGACAGTAGGTCTGGTATGACGTGTCTTTGCATGTACAGAAATTGATCGGGATTAGAGCGCTGGAATACATGCTCTTTTTCTATTGTGCCATCGGCCTGTTCGTTGTGGATATGCAAACAGATGCAATCATGTGACGGACACAGGCGCTCTCCATAGCCCATATCTATGAGGCGCTTGAGAGTAACGGTACGCATATGTGGACTGACAAATCGACCAGGATAGCGGTCCAGACCCAAAAAACAGCCCTGCTCGAGGATCCATTCTAAGTATTCGGTATCAGTGGTGTCATTGCTGTGATCGATTTTGACTCGACTAAGGTCGACACCTTCTTCACGAAAGATTTCAATCTGTCGGCGTGCGACCTGTCCCGTTGGATAGGAGTGCACCATAATTGGCACACCGGTTTGTTTGTGCGCACGTGCGACCGCTCGTGCCATGGTTTCAAGGGGCGGGGTAACGCCTTCAAAGTCCGCAGCGCATTTGAGCATGCCGGCTTTGATGTCGGTGCCTC
Organism: Gammaproteobacteria bacterium TMED92; assembly: GCA_002170355.2. Lineage (GTDB taxonomy): Bacteria > Pseudomonadota > Gammaproteobacteria > Pseudomonadales > Azotimanducaceae > UBA4421. The sequence continues at coordinate 26,293 of NHET02000069.1, read as the reverse complement.
TGAAGCCTTCGGTAAGGTCGCGAATAAATTCGTCGGCCATTTGATTCGCACCTACCCCTTGAAGAAAGCGCGGCACATCAAGCCACCAGCCGGTGACGTTAACCAGATTCATACCGGAGGCCGCCGCGACTCGCTGCAACAGCCTTGGATCGCGGCCCAAATCAAAAGTGGTGGCATCAAGCATGGTGTCGATGCCATGCGCTTTCGCTGCGCGCAGACTAGCGACAGCACGTGCCTCATAGTCTGGACCCAACAAGTCAGGGTAGCTCTGGGTTAGCCCGCTAGCGGCCACCAGCACGTGCTCGTGCATTAATGTGAACCCAAGATCGGCACTGTCGATGGGTCCGTTCACGCCATTTATGGTTGCCATGGGCTATGTCCAACTGCTGCAGGTTCGGTGTTGCTACTATTTTCGTGCGAGTTTGAGAACCATGTCTTGATCATCGGCGGTGGTGATACGTATCTGGAATTCGTTGTTCACCAGCGCGTAGCCGAGTTTTTTCAGGCCGCCTGGGCTTGCCGCGGAGAAAGACACAGAGGTTTCGCCGAGCGCGCTAAGGCGCATCTTTTGCGCAGCACTGCGAGCTTTGAAGCCGCTGTCCCACTGTTGAATGTGCAATTCGAGGGTATTGTCTACTTCCTCGATGTGAACGATTTCAACCATAGCGGTGCCAGCTGGGGAGGTCATGCGCACCACAGCGGCAATGGTTCCGCCCACGGGTGCCAACCAATTTTCCTCCAGCACCGTATCTGGGCCCAGCTCGCCACTCCAGCCGCCAGTCATCCAAGCAAGGCGATTGACGTGAGGGTGATCGCCTTTCTCGCCGGGCAAATGTCCGTTAGCAACCGCGCCGGCGGAGACAGACAGTAGTAGGCTCAGTAGTAAAGTACGCATGGTAATTCCTTGTTTTCCCGTGAAGATTCATTGATGGCAGGGCCAATACTTAGGTTTGGCTAATTCCCCACCCAAAAGCTAAACGAGCTAGGGCGGTTTAGCAATCGTGGCTGGCGTCATGGCAGCGGCACGGCTAGGCTGGTCGCATTGGGCTGCGTAACAGGAGTGGGGTATGTTGAGCCAAGCCGACGATTTTCCGATTCATCAAAATCCCGAGCCGATCGCCTATGCTGGCGTCAGCAGAAATTTCTACGATCGATATTTCTTTAACGGTTATCACGTCAACGAGGATGTGTTTTTCGCGTTGGGCATGGGTATATATCCACAATTGGACATTATCGATGCTGGATTTTCGCTGATTGTTGATGGGGTTCAACACAACCTCTTGTGTTCTAGGGTGTTGAACCAGGAGCGCATGCACACCCAGGTGGGTGACATTACCGTCGAAGTGGTAACGCCTCTGCAGTGTTTGCGGATTGTCATTGACTCTGCGCAACACGAGCTAAAGGCTGACTTGCTGTTCACTGGGCGTGCGCCGGCCCAAGAAGAGCCACGTTTCACCCGACGCATTGGCACCCAGACCGTGATGGACTACACCCGCCTTACACAAAACGGCTGTTGGCAGGGTTTCATAGAGTTTAGAGGGCAGCGCATAGCCGTATCGCCGGAATGTTGGCTCGGTACCCGTGACCGGTCTTGGGGCATACGTCCGGTGGGAGCAGCGGATCCGCAAAGGAATCCCCATGCGCCGACTATCAATCAGTTCTACTGGCTCTGGGCGCCGATAAACTGGCCGGACGCAGTGAGCTTATACCACCTTAATGACGACGCTGATGGCAAGCCATGGAATACCGCTGGAGTGTTTTTGCCGCTAGCGGGGGAGGCCGAGACTATGCGCTCGGTGAGCAGCAAAATAGACTTTATTTCCGGTACCCGTCACGCACAAATGGCACAGATCAAACTGCACAGCTTTGCCGGCAGTAATGCAGAAATCATTATGCGGCCACGCTTTCATTGGTACATGAAAGGCGTGGGCTACGGACACCCGGAATTCGCCCATGGTCACTATCATGGTGGTACAGCCCTGTTGTTCGAGGAGTACCCGCTAGACGAGGTCGACGACGCTTTGAACCTGCACATCCAAGCCATTTGCGATGTCAGCATGGAGGGGGACTTCGGGACGCGCCAAGGTAAGGGTGTGCTGGAACAACTCATTGTTGGCCCCCATGCTCCCAGCGGATTTACCCAGCTGTTAGATATGGCGCCCTAGTCGAGACCGGCCAACCAGTCCAACAGATATTCGTTAGTTGCTTCTGGGGCTTCCTGTTGCGTCCAATGACCAATGTCAGGAATCAGCGCATTAACACGCAAATCCGTCACATGCTGAGGCATGTTCTCCAGCGCTTGGGCTGCCATCGCAATAACGCCGTCTCGCTCTCCGGCTACGAATAACGCGGGTTGTTGAATCTGAGTTGGCGCGCCTTCGGTAAGCTCCCAGGTTAAGTTGTGGTTGCGATAGTAATTCAGTGGGCCGCGAAAACCGCTGCGGCTAAATTCGCTGACGTAAAAATCTAAATCAGCGTCGCTCATCCAAGCGCCAAGCTTTTCTGGATCGGGCAAATCAGATAGGAGGTCCGCGTCTGCGGGCTTGTCGGGCATTAAGCCGATGTCCATTTGCCCACTGGCCATATGATAAAACTTGCGTAACGACGTGCGCACATCGGCTTCTAATTCGGCCTCCGCAATCCCTGGTTCCTGGAAATACAGCTGATAGAAGAATCGGTCTTTGAATAGAATCTTGAGCATATCTAAGGGCGGCATCTCTGCGCGTGGTGAAAACGGCACCGACAGCGCGCCGACCGCGCTGACAACGGTCGGGTGGTTAAGTGCGCTGCTCCATGCGGTTGGTGCACCCCAGTCGTGGCCTATAACGATGGCAGTGGCATAACCGAGCGTGCCAATTAGACCGATGATGTCATCGGTGATTGCGACCTGGTTATAGGCGCTAATATTCTCGGGCTGATCGCTGTCGCCGTAACCGCGCATATCTGGCGCCACCACGTGATAACCTGCCGCCGCCAAAGGCGCAAACTGATGACGCCAGGAATACCAGGATTCGGGGAAACCATGCAGCAACACAATAAGTTGGCCGTTGGCGCTACTTGGCAATTGCTCAGCAACATTGAGAAAAATACCGTTTGTTGTGACTCTGCGATTGCTGATGTTCGCGAACATGTTTGATGTCGTCATAGCGGCTCCGTTGTAGTTGATCGTGGTACCGTGCTTAGCAACGCCTTACCGGCAAACTGATGGTTGGTTTAGCGATTGTCGGTATCATTCCATTCGCTGGATTGGTGCGCAATGCAGCGCAAGGGTGAACTGCGAAGTTGAATAAGCCAATTTTTTTTGATCTTGACGGTACGTTAACCGACCCGCAGGAGGGGATCACGCGCTGTATTCAGTTTGCGATGCAGCGGTTGCAATGCCCAATTCCGCAACAACAGCAGTTAACTTGGTGTATCGGACCACCGCTGCGTCAGAGTTTTGTTGAGTTGGTTGGGGAGGAGTTAGCGGACCAAGCGGTGGATTTGTATCGGCAACGCTTTGCAACGACAGGTTGGTACGAGAATAAGGTGTATGCAGGTATTCCCTGGTTGTTGCAACAGTTGCGAACGCGCGGTCACCGCTTGTACTTAGCATCGAGCAAACCCAGAGTCTTTGTTGAGCGGATTCTTGAGCACTTCGAGTTAGCGAGCAATTTTTCGGGTATTTATGGCTCTGAGCTAGATGGGCATTTGCAAGACAAGAGTGAATTGTTGTGCCATGCGCTACTGCAAGAGCAAATTTCCGGCAGCGACAGTGTCATGGTAGGTGATCGCTATCACGATGCCCAAGGTGCGGCCGACAATGAAATGGCTTTCGTTGGAGCCTTGTATGGGTTTGGCTCGACTGAGGAATTCCGGCGGCTTGGATTCATGCGTTGGGCGCAACAGCCCGAGGATCTACTTACGCTGCTTTGACGTCGCGGCTAGCCTGGTCGATTCGTGCGTCCGGCGAATAAATGCGTTGGTCTAATCTTTTCGTATTCTGCTAATACTGGGGCAAATTCCTCCGGTGTGCTGGCGTGGATAATGATGCCATCAGCGCCGGCGTTAAACTGGTCGAGCCAGCGCTGGGCGCAGGTTTTGGCGTCGCCCACAGCGGCAGGTCGCCAATGCTCTGGAATCAGTGTAGCGATTTCTTGCAGTTGCGCGGTGTCCGCTACGCTGTCAATTGCGCCACCTACATTCTTAACCACCGGGTTGGCACGAAATGCGGCCAATGTCTGCATATCCCAGTTGTTCACCTGCACCAAGGCCTCGCCGTAACCTGGAATCTGGAGATAGGTCGCCAGTCGAGCGACGATTTTTTTCAAATACTCAGCTTCAGTAGGCTCGCACACTGTTGCGAATACCGACCACAATTTGCCATTGCTGCGGCCGCTTTGCTGCTCGCCGCGACGAAATGCGGCGACGGCCTCGGTTAACGCCTGGTCACTCATAAATGTATGCAAATGGGCACCGTCGTAGATCTGCCCCGCGTGCTCGAGGCTCGTGGATCCAAAGCCGACGTAGAGCAGCGGAATATCTTCGGTCACGTAAGGGGCCAACTGCAGGGCTGGATAGTGTCCCAGTGCGCTGGCGTGGCCGAGTACTTGTTCACCACGCCAGAGTTTGCGCATTAGCTCGACAAATATGCGCTCGCGCTCAAAGGTTGGGAAGTCAACGTTCATGGCCTTCCAGCGTAGGCTTACGCCCTTGGCTAGTCCCAGGGCAAAACGCCCCTCAGACAAACTGTTTATGGTTGAACCCATGGAGGCGGTAACCACTGGATGACGGGTATTGAGGTTGGTACCAGAAGTGCCGATGTATAGATTTTCCGTTACTGCTGCGACAGCGCCACAGAGTGCCGCAATCTCTTTGTAGTCAGCGCGCTCAGAAATCATGATGTTGCCAATGCCAAGAGCCTCGGCATCTTGTGCTTGACGAAGAATATCCCTCGGCGTGCGGCTATGGCCGGGCAAGCCGTAGAAACCGAGTTCGGGAAATTTAGCGGTGTAACTTGGATGCATATTAAAGCGGTTCCAGGCCTGCGGTGTTGGCGGGCAACCTCGCCAAGCACGTCATTGACGCTGTGATTAGCTGAGCAAGTAGCGTCAGTCGATTCATGGTCGAATGCTTTGCAGGTAAGGATTTAGGAATACGCCGCTGGGATCGACGCGATCTCGCTCCTGCCACCAGTCGTTCCAGCGCGGGTGCAGCGAGGCAAGTTGGCTACCGTCTAGGTAATTGACCTTACCCCAGTGAGGCTTGCCGCCATAGCTCGTAAAGATCTCTTCGCAGGCTCGGTAATAAGGTTCATCTGGTTCGTCTATTGCTTGATGAACGGAAATGGTCACCATGTCTTGCTGATAGGCTGTCGACATCCAAACATCGTCCGCGGCGAGCGTGCGGTACTCTACCGGCCAACGCACATGCTGAAATGCTTGTTCAAGTAGGCGTTTGATCGCGCGCATGCACTCTGGACCCCGATCTGCAGGCACGCTGTATTCCATTTCTGTGTGTTTGTGAGGGCGGTGGTTAGGCAACACTTCGAAACTCCAGCCGCAACGCGCGCCCTCCGCCGCGAGCGGGTACGCCGGCGGGGCTTCGGTTGGGTTTATGATTTTTACTTGAGCGGTGTCTGTGTGTGGGTACCAAAAAAACTCACAGTGGCGATTGTCATTGATGAGCGCTGGTAAGTTGTCCAGCGTTTGCAACAGCGGTGCCTGCCAAGTTTGTTCTTGCAGTCGATAGCTGGGTACCAGTTCAAGTTGCAGGCGCGTGATAATGCCAAAGGCGCCAAGATGCAGGCGGCTCGCCTGCCATAGCCTCCGCAAGGCCGGGTCATCTGAATCTTTACTGCATTCCACCAGACTACCGTCGGCCAGCGCGATGCAAGCGCCAATCACGCGACTACTCAAGTTACTCAGCGTAGCCCCGGTACCATGGGTGCCTGTGGCGGTGGCGCCGGCAATGGCTTGACGATCAATATCACCTTGATTGGGCAACGCCAGCCCGTGTTGGTTTAATGCTAAACCTAAGGTGTGAATACGACTGCCGGCCCATACCCAAGCTGAGTTCTGGCGGGTACTGTGCACTCCGGCTAGGCCGACGAGGTCGACGATGACGCCGTCGTTGCCGACCAGGTCTTGATGGCTGTGGCCAGCGCCGACGGCACGTATGACCTTGCCCTGTTGTCGGCATTGCGCGGCGAGCGCGCTTGCTTGGCGTTCAGTATATATTTGCTGGTAGCTGTCGGGCTGACTGCTAAGCCGCCCTGACCAGTTGGACCACTTTGGCATTGTTTTGTCCTAACTCAACGACCAGTAAAAGAAGGTTGACGTTTTTCCAAAAACGCCTGTACCGCTTCTTTATGGTCCTGGGTTGCTGCGCAACGTATCAAGCGGTCGGCTTCCATGGCGAGGCAGTTGCGTAAATCTGCGGTTACCGCGCGATTGATGTTTTCTTTCATATAACCCAGAGCAATGGGCGGCCCTGACGCAATATGTTGGGCCAGCTCCTGAGTGACCGTTGCTAACNNCTCGTCTGCGACGACTCGGTTAAAAATGCCCAACTGTAAGGCTTCCTCTGCGTGCACGCGTCGAGCCGTGTAGTACAAGTCCTTGGTGCGAGCNGGCCCAATGAGTTGGGTAAGCAGCCAACTACCGCCATAGTCACCAGAAAAGCCGATATTGCGGAAGGCGGTAGTAATAAAAGCCGACTCGGCGGCAATACGCAGATCGCAGGCGAGCGCGATACTTAAGCCCGCACCTGCTGCGACGCCAGGTAGCGCTGCAATAGTTGGCTTGGAATGATCGGCCAGGCGAAGCGTCAGCGTTTCTTGTTTATGCACGAGTTCTCGCACACGGCTTTGTGGGCTTGGCACGGCTGCATCTGGGTCGGACTTGGCATTGCCCATGCCACCAATATCACCCCCCGCACAGAAGGCATCGCCGCTTCCGGTGATGACAATACATCCCACATCGCTGCGGGAATCTAGTTCGAGAAGGGCCTGACGAAGTGCGGGCGTTAGCTTGTCGGATAACGCGTTCTTCTTATTTGGGCGATTTAAGGTGATGGTGGCGACACGCTCGTCGACTTTTAGCAACAGTTCGTCGGTTCCTGTTTCTATCTTTGACATTCTCATAGTCCAATCAGTCCAGTGATAAGAACTTTACCCAGTTTCTGCATTAGATCACATGGCTAGGGTTTTGCCGCGCTCCCCCGTGCTGTACAGCATGGCCCAGCAAAACTCCATTATTTAGTGAGTTAACCCATCATGTTGACGGAGTAGCAATGAATCAGATTGATTATTACCAGGCAAAACTGGATTACGAGATCGACGCGGCGGATCTATTCGCCGCATTAAGTAGCAATAAAGACGATGTNGTGGTCGTGGATGCGAGATCTGCTGCGGCTTACGCGCTGGAGCACATTCCATCCGCAATCAGCCTGCCACATAGANCACTGTCAGACGCAAGTATCCGCGACCTAGATAGCCAAAAACTCTACGTCTGCTATTGCGATGGTGTTGGTTGTAATGCCTCCACCAAGGGTGCATTAGCTTTGGCAGCGCTAGGGTTTGAAGTGGTCGAACTGATCGGCGGTTTGGAATGGTGGAAACGCGACGGTTACCAAACGCAGGGGCAAAATGCCCAACTCGGCACCCAGGTCGATTGCGGTTGTTGAGCCATGCTTGAACGCTTGGTGCTAGTACTGGTACTGCTCGGTTCGCCGACTCCCAACGCCGCGTTAGAAACTCAGTTATCAAGTTATGTGGCGCCGATTGAAGAGGTGGTGGTTACCGGAGTTCGACCAGGTCCACCGCTGTGGAAAGTTACCCACAATGATCATGTGCTATGGGTTTTTGCCACCTTAACGCCGATTCCTCAACACATAGAGTGGGACAGCGAAGCGGTAGAGTTCATCATTTCTAAGTCAACAGCTTATCTAAAGCCTCCAGAAATCTTTGTGACGGTGCGCAATCCCATTAAAGGAATTGGTTATTGGCGGCGCTTGTCAAAACTTAAAAAACTGCCAAATAAGCAAACCCTTGAGCAGGTACTCACACCAGAATTGAGTGCTCAATTTGAGAACATTCGTGCGCAATACGCGCCGCGTAATCGTTCCATCCGAACACTGCGACCGTCGTTTGCGGCCGAAAAATTGCTCGATGAAGCGGTGCGCACAGTGGGTCTCACAGATGCCACAAGACGAGTTACCCGCCCGCTTAGAAAAATGGCAAAACGCTACGACCTCTCCATCATCGAGTCTGCTGCAGAGGCGCCGGTAGAAGACCTTTTCACGGTGCTACAGCGCTTGTCTATGGCCACAGAGAGCGAGTGTCTGGCTGCCACGCTGCGGAGTATTGAGCAGGATATGAATGCCGCCGCCAAAAGGGCGAACGCGTGGGCGGATGGTGATGCGTCTGCCTTACTCGCTATGGATTATCCTGACGTAGAGGGCAACTGCACGAAGGTGATTTTTGAGCGCCCCGAGGCTGCCGTGTTACAACAACAGGTGGACAAAATCTGGTTGCAGAATGCCGAAACTGCGTTGCAACAAAACTCGGTGACGTTTGCGGAATTGCCCATTCGCGACGTCGTGCATTCTCAAGGCTTGCTGGCGCGGCTGGCGGCCCAGGGCTATACGGTGAGTTCGCCAGCTATTGCAACTCAGATGGCCCCGGCGTCGCGCAAAGCGCTTAGTTCTGCTGTGCTATAGCCTGCCCCAAGCAGTACTTCCTCAGTGTGGCTGCCCACCTCGCCGCCAGCCCACGTGGTCTGTCCGGGCGTTGCAGATAATTTGGGTAGGATCGCTGGTATCTTTAACTTTCCGTTAGGCGTTGCAACTTCCTCGAACAGGCCCCGAGCTTGATAGTGCGGGTCATTGAAAGCGTCCTTAATGGAATAAATCGGNCCGACTGGTACGTCNACCGCTTCTAAGCTTGTGATCACATCATTGCTGGAATGGGCGCTGGTCCACCCGGCGATGGCGGCATCGATCAATTGTTGTTGTTGCACGCGGCCGTTATTCGACTGCAGTGCGGCATCATTGGCCAGATCCTCTCGACCAATAGCGGTCATNAGGCGTTTGTATATNGAGTCGCCATTGCCACCGATGACGACGTGTTTGCCGTCTCGACATAAATAAGTATTGGTAGGCACGATGCCGGTGAGAGTAGACCCCGCGGGTTCGCGCACCGCACCGGCACCGTCATACTCAGGCACTACGCCTTCCATCAGGTTAAACATGGCCTCATACAACGCAACGTCAATCACTTGGCCNTGATCAGAGCCCTGTCGCGCCAGCAGCGCCAGCAGAATACCCAGCGCGGCGTGAACGCCTGCAATACTGTCGCCTAAGCTAAGATTCGGTCGAACGGGTACCGCATTTGGGAAACCGTTTAGGTATCGAAAACCACTAAAGGCTTCTGTAACGGACGCATACCCAGGCTTGCTGCTGTACGGACCNGTTTGGCCGTAACCAGAGATTCTCGTATAAATTAGCTTGGGGTTGCTGGGCTTTATGTCCTCTGGTCCCAAACCCCATTTTTCCATGGTGCCGGGTTTGAAGTTCTCAATTACGACATCGGCATTAAGCATTAAGNGCTTCAGAACCTCGCGCCCCTTCGGCGCGCGTAAGTTCGCTGTGACCGACTTTTTGTTGCGCCCGAGACTACGCCACCAGTAGCCGGTGCCGTCTTTGTCCAATAGTCGCCAATTACGAATCGGATCACCCGCACCAGGTGGTTCGATTTTAATCACTTCGGCACCGAAGTAAGCGAGCATGGTACCGGCGAAGGGTCCCGCTAGNAGTTGCCCAACCTCTAACACGCGAATGCCGCTAAGGGCTTGTTCGGCCACGCTAACTATTGCTCTGTGGCGGAGCTATTACGCGGTACATCGCGAAACGGGCCGGTGTCAAAACGCGGTTCTTTTGGTAGGCCCAAAACTCGTTCAGCGATGATGTTGCGTTGTATTTCATCTGTGCCGCCGGCAATGGAGCCAGCCGGTGTCGATACTAAGATCTCTGCAATGGTTCCGTTCATGGGGCTTGCAGAGCCGGTGAGGAGCGCGTCGTTGGCGCTTATGTTGGTGTGTACGCGGGCGGCCAAACGACCGATATGGCTGGCCGCCAGTTTGCCGAGTGAACCTTCTGGCCCCTGGGGCTTACCGGCCTTTTGCAGGGCGCGTGCGCGCTGCGCGGTCCAGCTGGCAGATTGTGCAAGGATGTGTAAACGGGCGATGTCTTGGCGTATGACTGGATCATCAATCGCGCCCGTATCTTTGGCACGTTGCAATACCAGGTCCACACGGCCGGCGCGCTGCGGATACCACTTATAAGGCTCGTTAGCAATCTCCAGTTCGTGTTGGTACTGCTGGTAGATGGGTGCCGCCGAGGGTGATTTGGTAGCCGGGTTGCGCGGACGATCGAAAGAGCGGCGCTCGTAAGCGAGTGTAGTCATGGCGACCTGCCAGCCGTCACCCGGCGTGCCGATGATGTTTGCTCTGGGTACACGAGCATTGGTAAAAAATACTTCGTTGAATGAGGCATGGCCATTCATCTGTTTGAGTTGCCGAACCTCGACGCCTGGTTGATGCATGTCGAGTATGAAATAGCTCAAACCCTTGTGCTTCGGTTCATCCCAGTCGCTGCGAGCGATCAAAAGACCATAGTTGGCGTGATGGGCGCTGGTGTTCCAGACTTTCTGGCCGTTGATGATCCATTCATCTCCGTCTAAGTCGGCACGAGTGCTTGCGCCGGCCAAGTCCGAACCGCTGCCCGGCTCACTGAACAGCTGGCACCAATGGTCTTCGCCGGTAAGGATGCGTCGCAGATACTGGCGTTTTTGCTCGTGATTGCCGTGGGCCAATAGGGTCACCGCAGCGAGCATGCGCACGCCGCTATGGGCGGCGCCGATGGCACCGACGCGGGCTAATTCTTCGTCCACGATGACACTGTGCGGCCCTTTAAGATCGCGACCAAAGTATTCGCTAGGCCAGTCTGGAGCACCCCAGCCAGAGTCAGCGAGTAGTCTTCGCCACTCGACAAGGTCGAGATTGGCGTCCCAATTCGCTGTCAGCCAGGAGCGCACTGCTTCGCGCACGTGTTGCGTATTCATTGTTAACCGATCCTTGTTTTGGCGCCTGCGCCCGTGGTCATCGCTTGCAACATTCGCTCTCGGTGCAGGGCCGGGGCACCCAGCAGCACTTCCGAGCTCTTGGCACGCTTAAACCATAGGTGCGTGTCGTTTTCCCAAGTAAAACCGATGCCACCGTGGAGTTGGATGCACTCCGTCGCGGCGAGCAAATAAGCCTCTGCGGCTGCGGCTTTTGCCAGACTTGCGTGTTCTCGGCAGTCTTTACCGACTGCCATGCTGTAGGCGGCTTGATAAGCCGCTGATTTGGCCAGTTCTACTTCTAACAATAACTCCGCCAGGCGGTGCTTGATGGCTTGGAAAGAGGCAATGCTGCGGCCGAACTGCACGCGCAGTTGAGTGTAGTCCAGAGCCGACTGCAATAGAGTTTGGGCACCCCCCATCATTTCGTTGGCTAGCGCCACGAGGGTGTAGTCCATTAAGTCTTGCAAATCAGCTGTGCCAAGATGGATCGCTGGCGTGTCCGACAGCTGCAAACTGTTTAACTTACGTGTTGGATCCATGCTCGCCATCGGTGTGCAGGTTAAGCCTGGGGCGTCAGCGTGCACGGCATACAAAGCAATGCTGGCATTCGCTTGCTGGGCGGCTACCACAATCAGTTGTGCAACCTGTGCGTCAACGACGTAACGTTTTTCGCCGGTAAGACGATGTTGCCCGCTGCCGTCGATTATCGCGCTGGTCTTAATATCGTCATCGCACCAGAGCGGCGCGTGCTCGGTAACAGCGACACAGGCGATCACGTTACCGCTAGCAAGTTGCGGCAGCCACTGCTGTTTGAAAGTTTCGTCTGCGGTTGTGGCGATGGCGTACGCTGCGCAGACCGCTGAAGCCAGAAAGGGGCCGCAATACAGTGCGCGACCCATTTCCTCGCAAGCGATAGCTAACTCTTGCGCGCCAAAGCCGGCGCCACCGTACTCCTCTGGAATTGCAATTCCGCATAATCCCAGCTGGCCCGACATCTGAGACCAGATCGTTGGGTCGTAACCAGCCGGGTCACTCATTAGTCTGCGCACTTCCGTCGTCGGCGAACGATCGTGAAAAAATCGAGCGATGTTTTCGCGAAATCGTTGTTGATCTTCGCTAAACGTAAATTCCATGAAAGGCGGTTCCTCGCATTGCCTGCCAAAGTCGATAATGGCGATTAATGTACCATGGCGCGATGTTGTAAAAAGAGAACTTGTATGTCGGACTCGATCATCACTTGCGTAGATGATCTGCGCACATTGCATCAGCGTCGTGTACCGCAAATGTTTTTTGACTACGCAGAATCTGGTTCTTGGACCGAGGCAACTTTGCGGCGTAACGCCACAGCATTCGCGGATGTTAAATTGCGTCAGCGGGTTGCCAAAGACATCGGTCAGCGCTCAATTGCAGGGTCAATGCTCGGCACAAGATGGTCAATGCCAGTGGCGTTGGCGCCAACAGGGCTGGCGGGTATGCAAAGAGCGAATGGCGAGATTCTTGCCGCCCAGGCCGCAGAAGAATTTGGTGTGCCGTTTACTTTATCGACCATGAGTATTTGTTCNATCGAGGATGTTGCTGCGCACACGCAAAAGCCGTTTTGGTTTCAGCTTTATGTAATGAAAGATCGTGAGTTTATCCGCGCGCTGATTGAGCGCGCCAAAGCCGCTGGGTGTAGTGCGTTGATGCTGACNCTGGATTTACAGATTTTGGGCCAGCGACACAAAGATTTGAAAAACCGCATGACCGCGCCACCGCAGTTAACACTGCGAAATATGCTCAATATGGCGACCAAGCCNCGTTGGTGTNTGGGCATGTTGGCGACCCCGCGCAGGAATTTTGGCAACATCATTGGCCATGCGAAAGGAGTAGATAACTTAAGCTCGTTGTCCGCCTGGTCGGCCGAGCAATTGGATCCAACCTTGAGTTGGGACGATGTAGCGTGGGTAAAAGATCAGTGGGGCGGCAAGCTCATAGTAAAGGGCATCATGGATGCCGAAGATGCCCGCATGGCAGCAGATCTTGGGGTCGATGCGGTTATCGTATCCAATCATGGTGGGCGTCAGCTGGATGGCGCGCCGGCCTCGTTAGAAGCTCTACCGGACGTGCTAACAGCGATCGATGGTGATTGCGAAGTGTGGATAGACGGTGGGATTCGAAGTGGTCAAGACGTATTCAAAGCCAAAGCCCTAGGTGCCGACAGCACACTCATTGGTAAGGCGTTTCTAAATGGCCTTGGCGCTCTGGGTAAGCAAGGCGTACACAAATGCTTGGACGTCATCTCCAGCGANTTGGATCTAACCATGGCATTTTGTGGCCACACCACTTTAGACGATGTAGACAGCAGAGTAATTTGGCGGCCATCACCTGGGTGATACTGGCCATAGCGCTTTCAATTGGGACAATCCAGTTTCGATCAGCTCTCGCAGCACAGCTAATTCAATGTCCTCAAGCTTATTGATGTAGAGACAAGCTTTGCCGCATTTGTGTTTACCGAGGCGCTCACGTACGGAAGCTAGGTTTTGATAGCCCGGCATTATGTAGAGCGATAGGTTGGCCTTACGTGGGCTGAAGCCCGTCGCAAGCATGTCTCCCTCGCGACCGCTGTCGTACCGGTAGTGATACTTGCCGTAACCAATAATGCTCGGTCCCCACATTACTGGATCGAAGCCGGTTACCTCTTGAAATATTTCGTTTAGCAGCAGTGCGTCTGAACGCTGCGTGGGACGCGCTACGTCGTTAATGAATTGTTNGACGTTAGCACAGGTCTGACGGGTTTTGNTTTGACTCATGGGTGCNTCGGCTAGTGACGGCTTGGCATTAGCATAGCGTATACGTTAGCGCTTGCGTGGTGGTGTTACAAAGCCGTTTGTTGCAGCCGCAGTGATGCGTTGGTAGTGCTGTCGCGACCGCTCGTCTGCTGGACCTTGCAATTGGCAAAATCTCCCAATACAACCGATTGTATTAGCCGTTGCTAGCGCGGCGGTATGATGCAACAAGAGAGTAACTATGCCAAAACGAATTATCATTTGTGCTGATGGAACCTGGAATCGGCCCGAAAAAGATCCACAACAAGATCATCCCACCAATGTTCTAAGAGTAGCGCGGGGCATCAAACCTATGGCGGCAGATGGTAGGCATCAGCAGGTGTTTTACGACTGGGGCGTTGGCGCCTATCACGATGCGGTCTATGCAGGCATAACCGGTCAGGGTGTGCAGAAAAATATCATGGATGCCTACCGTTACATCGTGCAGAACTTCGCTCCTGGTGACGAGCTGTATTTCTTTGGCTTTAGTCGTGGTGCCTACACAGTCCGGTCGTTGTGCGGGCTCATTAACAACTGCGGTATTTTGAAGCGCGCTGACGCAAACCTGATTCAAATGGCGTTCGATCACTACAAGCGCGGTTGGCCAGATTACGCGCCAGAGGGTAAAGCTTCGGTAGTGCTGCGCAAAAAACACAGCCACAGCGATTCTCGTGGCGTTAAGTTTGTTGGCGTATGGGATACGGTAGGAGCCATGGGCATTCCCATATCTTTTCTTGGCATGTTCGACAACAAAGACGAATTTTATGACACCAAGCTCGGGCCGAATGTGGCGNTTGCGCGACACGCGCTGGCGTTGAATGAGCGGCGAGTAGATTTTCAGCCGACCATTTGGCTACCGCGCCCAGGTGTTGACCTGCAACAAGTATGGTTTGTTGGTTGTCACAGCGATGTCGGCGGCAGTCACGCGCCAGACCCGGCCTCTGGGGCTGTGTTGTCGGCTATTCCACTGAAGTGGATGGTAAAAGAGGCAGGTCAGTGCGGTTTGGAGTTTGAATCGCACATTGCAAAAGGCGCAAAGTCAGATCCGGCGGCGTCCATACATGAGTCGCGAAGAACGTTTTATAGATTGCGAGAACGTTNTTACCGACCCATACAGCCGCAAATTAAGTACAAAACAGATGAGATCACGGTGCCGATAAAGATCCACAAATCGGTAAAGGCACGCTGGGAAACAGACTCGGACTACCGCCCCAAAGCGTTGGCGCAACACCTAGAGAACTGTCGAAATATGCAAGATGGCGGTTGGAATCTGGTGTCCTAATTCTCACAAAAACTGTCCTGGTTGTTGCGTAGGCTTGGCTGCCGCTTGCGACTATGGATACAGCAACAAGCCACCAACTCAGGTTATGCTTGGCTCATTGATAATGACTTTCTGAGGGGAATTTTATGAGCGTGAGCACACAACTTTTTGATCTAACTGGCCAGGTGGCATTGNTAACAGGCGCATCTAAAGGCATGGGTAAAGCGATGGCGATGGCGTTGGCAGAGCACGGCAGTAANGTGGTGATCTCCAGTCGCAAACTTGATCAATGCGAGGAAACTGCCGCAGAGATTAATGCTGCTTGCGGTGACGAGCGAGCAATAGCCATCGCCTGCAACATTGGCTACAAAGAGCAATTGCAAGCGCTCGTAGATCAGACGCGAGAACGGTTAGGGCCNATTGATACGTTGATCGCCAATGCTGGGGTGAATCCGTTTTACGGTCCGATGTCAGAGATACCCGATGACGCCTTTGATAAGACTATGAACTCCAATCTGCGCTCGAACCATTGGTTATGTCAGATGGTCGCGCCGGACATGTTGGCGAAAGGTCGTGGCGCGATCATGATCACCGCCAGCGTCGGGGCGTTCGGTCCATCAGATACGCTTGGTACCTACAATATTTCGAAGATGGCAGACATAGCGCTGGTGCGTAACCTCGCAATGGAGTGGGGTCCGAGCGGTATTCGCGTTAACGCGCTTTGTCCGGGTTTGATCCGTACTGACTTCGCCAAGGCGCTGTGGGACAACCCAGAGGCGGCGAAGCGAGCAACTGAACAGACACCGTTGCGGCGTTTTGGTGAAGCCGACGACTTTAAGGGCATAGCAGTGTTTGTGGCCTCGGATGCCAGTGCTTACGTTACAGGGCAAGCCTTAACCGTGTGCGGCGGTACCCATATGTTTCGCTAAGGTGGTTTTATGACTAACCAACCACCGGTATGGGTGCAACCGGAGACCGGTTTTCGGTATTCGTCAGACACGATTTCGGTTACCACAGAGCATCAAGCCGAAAAGCTTAATGCCTGTGGCGTGGCGCCAGCTGTGTTTGGTGAGCAGGTAGATCCAGCTTTTTTTATTGGTATTGCGATCCATGCGGGTATCCGCAGTGGCATTAGCGCCGAAGGCAACATCAACATGCTGCAAGGGCTGCAGATGCATCGGCCAGCGTTGCTCAATGAGCCGTTGCACGTGCGCGGCGAAATACTCGACGTTCGAACGGTACCTCGAGGGCGCCGGGTAGACACCGACGTTTGGTTCGAAGATGCACAGGGGCAGCGAGTCATCAGCGCTCGGCGCAGCTCGCTGCGCCCCGATCAAGACCATGGGCAAAAGGGTGGTGCTGGCGAGCGGCCACAACCTGTGATAGCCGATATTGCGGCGCTGCAAATCGCCAGTAGCTACGCGCTAACGCCCGAGCGAGTCAAAGCTTACAGCATGGAAGGCAACAGTATTCACTACGAGCAAAAAGCTGCCGAGCGAGCTGGATTCAGAGCGCCACTGATTGGTGGCGGCATGGGCGTGCATTATTTGACTGCGGAATTGTGGCGGCGCTTCGCGCCCCGAGCATTTAATCTTGATATCTATTTTCGTCGGCCGATATTTTGGGACGAATCAGTTGGGGTTGGGGTATTACCGGTCGGCGATAACTGCAGTGCGTTGGCGTTAGTTAAATTGGGTGCGAGCAACAAAATAGGCACCGAAGTTGCGGTGCGCGCGCTATCTTCAAGCTAAGACTTATTCGATAGGCAGGCGCACCTTGGCGGTGCCGAATACGCGGGTTTCGTCTTTAGTGTTCTTCACCGTCATGTCCAGTTCGACGATGCCCGCTGCTTCGTCGATATCAGTTACCACGGCGCTAATTATGGCAGGCGTGTCCGCCAACATGGGTGCGCGAAATACCGTGTCGATGTGCTCGACATGGCCTTGCGGCGCCCAACTGTGGATAGCACTGGTGAGGAAGCCCATGCCCATGATTCCCGGAACCAGCGCTCCTGGGAAACCTTCTTTGCGAGCACCTTCGTGATCCTCGAAGCGCGGACCGCCCCAGCCCACTGCGCGGGCAAATGCCATGGTGTTCTCGATTCGGGTATCTGGTTCGAAAACCGGTAACTCTTCGCCAAATTCAACGTCGTGAATGGTTGCAACGGTCATGCTTATTTCTCCCTAATAACCAGGCGTGAATCAGTAGTCACCAAATGCTTTTCGGTGTCGTCGTACACTTCCATGCGCACCACGATAAAGATCATACGACCCGACCGGCCTTTCTTGTCGTAGATATCGTGCAGATGAGTGCGGCCAGTCAGGGTTACGCCCGGTCTCACTGGTGCAAAACACTCCACCGCTTTACCGCCATCCATAGGTACACCACCGAGTGCTGGAAAGTCGATGGGTAAATGTGTACCCGAAGCAAGGCTGCACAAAAACGCAGGTGTCGCTTGGAAGTCAGGATGCTCAGGCTCGGTAAACTGGGGACGGGTTTCGCCGGAAGTGCTGGCCGCAGTAACCAGCTGGTCGGGCTCCAATACGAAGTTCTTGCGATCGAACTCGGTGTTCAAAAAGTTGGCTTTCAATTCGTTTAGATCGACCATGTGATGATGCTCCCGCTACGCAGTGGGCCAGTCTAAGTCGGCGCTCGCGGATTGCAACGTCTCGTCACCCTCGCGGCTTTATTGCCGACGCAATGCTCCCTACAATGCACCTTGAATTCTTGGCGGTGCCTAAGGCACCGCCATTCAATACGAAANGGGGAATCTATGGGACCATTAGCGGGATTAAGAGTTGTTGAGCTTCAAGGCATAGGCCCTGGGCCGTTCTGCGGCATGATGTTGGCGGATATGGGGGCCGAGCTCATCCGCGTTGATCGCTCGGCTGCAGTGGGCAGCGGTGCACGCAATGCAGATGTATTGGCGCGAGGTCGCAAGAGTATTGCGGTGGATTTGAAGAATCCCGATGGCGTTGAAACTGTCCTCAAGCTGGTAGAAAGCGCCGATGTGTTGCTTGAAGGCTTTCGCCCTGGCGTAACGGAGCGTTTGGGTCTAGGCCCGGACGAGTGCTTGGGCAGAAATCCGCGGCTAATTTACGGGCGTATGACTGGCTGGGGTCAAACCGGCACNATGGCGCACGCTGCTGGACACGACATCAACTACATTTCTTTGTCTGGTGTCTTGCATGCCATTGGTGAAGCGGACTCGCGACCAACGCCGCCGCTGAATCTTGTCGGNGACTTTGGTGGTGGTGGNATGTTGNTGGCCTTTGGCATTGTCGCAGCGCTCTACGAGCGCGGCGTCTCAGGCAAGGGGCAGGTGATCGACGCGGCCATGACAGATGGTTCAGCGNTACTGATGAACTCAATTTTTGGACTCATGAGCCAGGGCGTGTGGAATCAGCAACGGGGCAGTAATCTGCTCGATGGCGGTGCGCACTTCTACGGTACTTACGAGACCAAGGATGGGAAACACGTATCGATAGGTTCTATTGAGCCACAGTTCTACGCATTGCTGTTGGAGAAAACCGGTTTAGATCAAGACCCTGATCTTGCCAAGCAAATGAGCCGCGAGGACTGGCCCATGCTGCGCGAGAAACTGGTTGCGGTAATGGCCAGCAAAACCCGTGATGAGTGGGATGACATCATGCTAGGNACGGACATTTGCTATGCACCAATTTTGAATTTTGCAGAAGCGGTGGAGCACCCGCACAACCAAGCGCGACAAACATTTGTCAAGTCCGGGGACATCACGCAGGCAGCACCGGCGCCACGGTTCTCTCGCACCGAACCAGAGCTACCGCAACCACCGGTTGCACCAGGGCAGCATACGGATGAGGTGTTGANGGCGATTGGTCTCGACGCGGGTGCTATCGCTGCGCTAAAAAGCGCTGGCGCGGTAGCGTAATCTAAAAGAAAAAAGAGAACTATTATTNNGCTAAATCAGTCACTTAGATAGTAGTTCTNAACTTCTTGTTGAATTTTCTTGCGCACGGACTGGTAGTCGCTATCGGCGTCCTGAGCGGCAATATCGAGCACGTCTTGGTGTTCCAGCTTCCAGCGTAGTTCGCCGTTTGGCTGAATCACTTCTTTAACTCTAACGTCACCAAATTGGGTGCCGACGCTGCGAATCTGACGTGGCAGTACGCGTTTGTCGAAGGGCAATTGGCGCAAACCGATGGTGGTCGATTGGTTTAACAACAGATCACCCAAACGCTGTGCGTTGGCGTCGTTGCAGAGCACACTGATGCATTGCGCGGAACGGCTTTTTTTCATCACGATCGGGGTGAGGTAGACATCGTCAGCACCAGCTGCAAACAGAGCATCCATCAATGGCTCGAATGCCTCTGGGGTCATGTCATCGATGTTAGCTTCAAGTTTAATGTGTGCGGCTGTGGCACCGGCTTGTTCGTACTCGCCAAAGGCGACCCGCAATACATTTGGAATANCGAAGTCTTTGTGACCAATTCCNTAACCGATTTTCGATGGGCGAAACGGTCGCGTTGGCGCAAATTCGTCGACGCTCGCAGCCAAAATCGCTGCGCCTGTAGGAGTTGTGCACTCGCCCTGCACGCCACCGTAGGTGCACGGTGCGCCATGNAGCAGTTCCTGGGTAGCAGGTGCTGGCACCGGAAAGCGGCCATGGGCACAGTCGACNAAGCCGCTGCCGACTTCTACAGGATTGCACAACACCATGTCTGGATTTAGATATTCGATGCAAATGGCGGCACCAATGATGTCAACAATCGAGTCCATGGCGCCAACCTCATGAAAATGTACTTCGTCTGGCGGTATATCATGGATTTTGCCTTCTGCTGAGGCGATTGCAGCGAAGATCTGCAGCGCCCGGCGTTCANCGCNGGGGGNAAAGCCTGCTGCNGTAATTAGGCGCTGAATNGTCGAATAGTGCCGGTGATCGTGCTCGTCTGCGACGGCAACCCGCACGTTCAGACCGTGAATGCCCAGCTTTGCAGCGTTGCCAACATTGAACGAAAACTTGTCTCCAAGTTGTAGGCGAGCTAACTCAGTTTGCACATGTTCAACGGGTACACCGAGGTCTATTAGCGCTGCCAGATGCATGTCCCCAGCGATGCCACAATGGGGTTGGTAAAACAGCGCTGTTGCCATGTTAAGCGGTATTCTCGAAGTAGTCCGCGGATGTTGCTGCCGCAACAAAATTCTCTTGCAGATGTAACATGCTCTGCATGTCTGCATTTACNGCGTCGATACCATGCTCCAGCACGAAAGCGTAGCTGCGTTGGAATTCTGAAAGCTTAGCGCGTAACAGCTTTTCGTCGTAGAAGTCGTCAAACGCTTTTGGATTACCCCAGCCTAACCAGGCGCGCCCGGCTAAGTAGCGCCCGGCTTTCATGCCAATAATACCCATGCCCCGGTCNTTCGCNTGTTGCAGTANCGGTTGCAGGTCTCTCATTGGTGGTGAGCCCGGCAAAATTGATCGGTCATTCCAGTCGTACCAGCCACCAGGGGTGATGGCGATCATGGCAAGATCGAATACCCCGGTCTCGATCGCAGCTCGCAGAACGTTCTCGGCGTTTTGATGAGTCGAAACACCCAAATAGTCGACTTTGCCCGCCGCCTTTGCTTGCTCAAAAGCGCGGTGCATCTCCTCACTGCGCATAATAGATANGTTGTTTTCACCCATAAGGTAGTAGGCATCGACATGTTCAACGCCCATTTCGTCGAGGCTCTCGTCCATAAATTCGAGCCAGCCACGGGCGGCCTTTTGTGCTCGCTCGGTGGTAATGGGTTCGTCCCACTCAAGCCCCGCTGGTGCTTGTGCTTTTGAGATGAGAAAGATGTCGTCGCGGTGCTTTTTCAGAAACGGCGCCAGATTGCGTTCGGCATCGTTGTAATAATGCTTGTAGCCAACGTCAAAGGTATTAACTCCTGCGTCAAAGGCGCGCTCCAACAGGTCATCATGTCGACTGCGAGACAATGTGGCGCCGCAACCGAAGATCAGGCGACTGCTGTTGTGTCCCGTGCGGCCTAATTGCCGATATTGCATTTGCGGCCATGGAGCGTTCAAGCCGGCTGCTTCTTTGCCATCAAACAGCGCAGCTTTGAGGTCTCTGGATTGCAGCAAGCTAGTGGCGCCGACGCCAGCCAAAGTGGCGTACTGCATTAGCTTTCGGCGTGTGGTGAGTAAGCGACCTTGAGAGTCATTCGCCGGTGTTGAGTCGTTGCTCATGGTTTTCCCCTCTTACACGATGTTGGGATCATACCTCGACCCTCGCGGTAATCAATTGTCTACAGAAACAACAAAAAGCGCGGCAGTGCTGGACGGCGACAGGGTACACTTTGGGTGTATACGCCGGACTAACATCGGCACGGGTAACTCAAACTAGCAACGGAGCCCTTGTGAATTCGAATTTCCGCAACTTTCGCGTTTACCGTATTCAATCGGATTGGCCAGAGACCGAGGAAGCGTTGTCGGATTTGCTTGCGGCAGCGGAATTCAAACCCTGTGGTGCTTTTGCCGANCGCAGCGGTGGTTTTGAGCCNCCGGTAGAGAATGGCGGCGACCTGTTGTGCCGTCGTTTAGCCGGCAATGACTTAGTGCAGTTGCGGGTGCAAACTCGGGTGCTGCCTGCGGCGGCGGTGCAAGAGGCGCTAGTCGAGCGCGNTGACGNNNTTNAGCAACGCATGGGTAGCGAACCCAACAGGACAGAAAAGCGCGAACTCAAAGAAGAGATTTATTCCCAGCTATTGCCGCAGGCGCTGACCCGCTCGGATCGGGTGCAGGCGTTCTATCTGCGAGACAAAAAAGTACTCGTTGTAGGTACGCTGTCCCAAAGCGTTGCAGAATATTTCTTCGATAATCTTGGTCGCGCACTGATTAGCCTACGCTACGCACCTGTAGTGTTTAGGCGGCCGGTGCTGGAACTTCTGACACAGGTATTTCTGCACGGTCGGGTCGATGGATTTTCGCTGGGTCGCGAATGCCGCATGCGCGACCCAAGCGATACTGCAGCGACAGTGAATTGGCTAGACATAGACCTCGCAGACCCATCGGTGCGACGACATGTAACTGATGGCTTANCCGTTGATCGCTTAGGCCTGAACTTCGACCAGGTTTTTCGACTTGTTCTCGACGCTGATTTGGTCGTGCGTAAGCTGCGGCTAGCTGATCAAGAAAGTATGCCCGATGCGCCAATGGATGATCCGTTGGCNAAGCATGATGCTGACTTTGTGATGTTGAGCGGCTGCGTTAATCAACTGCTGCAGGGTTTCGAGCAAAGCCTGGGTGGCTATCCAGATTAAGGGGTGACGAGGACTGAGTTTTCGCAGTACTGTTAGCGCCAGCACTACGGGGAGGGCGCGATGAAAAAGCTAAAAGGTTTAATGTTGCTGGCGTGTCTGGCGAGCGTAGCCAGTGCGTTGGCGGGGCAAACNATCCCANCGACCAAGCTCGCCACCACACCCAATATAGTCATTCTGTTTGCTGATGACCTCGGTTACGGCGATGTGCAAAGTTATGGCCATCCCTACATTCGNACGCCGCACATAGACGAATTGGCAACAACAGGTCAGCGTTGGACCGACTTCTACGCCGCTGCGCCAGTGTGTTCGCCCAGCCGCGCCGGTTTGCTAACGGGACGCCTACCGTTGCGTAGTGGTCTCTACGGCCGCACCATCCGGGTGTACTTTCCTGGTGAACCCGGTGGTTTGCCAGCAGCAGAAGTGACAATGGCAGAAGCATTGCAGCAGCGTGGCTATCGCACTGGCATATTCGGCAAGTGGCATTTGGGCGATGCGCCACATGCGTTGCCAACGCGGCACGGTTTTGACGAGTGGCTCGGCGTACCTTATTCAAACGACATGGATTGGGTCGGCGAACCGGGTTTTGACGAGCTTGTTGCCATGTCGATGCGCGGTGATAACGAGGGCCGNGCAGAGGCGCTAGCAGAACGCGCGGCGAAGTACGCTGACCCTCAAGAGGCGCATCACGCGGCACCACTCATCACGAGTCGCCGCCAGCAAGAGGGCTACATTGACTCGGTTGAGCAACCAACTATCCAAGCTAACCTAACCAAGCGCTACACTGCAGCCGCAGTGGACTTCATCAAGCGCAATCGCGATCACCCCTTTCTTGTATATGTGCCATACACCATGCCGCACACGCCGTTGTTCCGTAGTACAGAGTTTGTTGGTAGAAGTATCGGCGGTCGTTACGGCGATGTGGTGGAGGAAATTGACTGGAGTGTGGGGCAGATTCGCCAGGCGCTGCGTGCAGTGGGGGTCGAAAATAATNCCCTGGTCATATTTAGCAGCGACAACGGCCCTTGGCTGACCATGAACGAAGAAGGCGGGCGTGCCGGTTTATTGCGCGACGGCAAAGGCACCACTTTTGAGGGCGGTATGCGTGTACCCACGGTGTTTTCCTGGCCAGGTAAGTTGCCAGCGGGAGTGGTGTCTGAAATAGGTTCCGCATTGGACTTGTTTCCCACCGTTATGGCGCTGTCTGGCAGCAATGTTGCAACCGGCGTCGATGGTAAAGATCTGTCGGACACTCTACTAGGTAAGGCACCGAGTCCACGCAAGGAGCTTGCATATTACCGAGCCGGAGTGCTCTATGCGTATCGCTATGGGCCGTGGAAACTGCATTTCATAACCGAAGGCGCCTATGGATTGCGACCCCAGCGCACAGAGCATGAGCAACCCTTGTTGTTCCATCTACACCGCGACCCGTCAGAACGCTTTGATGTTGCTGCGGCAAACCCGGACGTTGTTGCAGAAATTCAAAAAGCAGTGGCGAAACACAAACGAAGCATGGTTCCCGCAGCGCCACTATTTGATGCTCGGTTAACACCAAGCGGATAGAGGTTAGTGAGTGATGACGTTAGGTATTCCCAATGAGCAAACAATTGACGCTGGATGGTTTAACGAATGTTTGCGGCACTGCGGAATTGACGTTGTAGTAAGTGGATTCGACGCCGAGCGTGTCGGCACCGGGCAAATTGGTAAGTGCATTCGTTACGACCTGCACTACGAGTCGGCAGTGCCCGGAGCGCCGCGTAGTTTGGTTGGAAAATTCCCTTCTGATGATGAGAGCAGTCGCGCCACTGGCGTTGCGCTACAGAACTTTCTCAAAGAAGTGCGGTTCTATCAGCAGTTACAGGAGCATTTGGATATTCGCACGCCGCGTTGTTATTTCGCGGAAATAGCCGGCGAAGGTCCGGAATTCTTTTTGCTGTTGGAAGACTTGGCGCCGGCGCAGCAAGGGGACCAGTTACGCGGCTGTGATGCCGCTACTGCCAAAGCAGCGCTGACACAACTGGTAGGTCTGCATGCTCCGAGTTGGTGCGATCATTCGCTGGCTCAGTTGCCTTGGCTGTATAACAAAGACGCGCGTGTGGCGACGGCTACCCGGGATTTGTATCGAGCACAGTTGCCGGGTTTTATTCAGCGTTATGGCCCCAATCTGGCGCCAGACGAATGCCGTATTATTCAACAGCTCGGTGAAGCTGAGAATTCGCCCTTAGTCGCTCAGGGTTTGCCCGAAGTGTTCTCGCTGATACATGTTGACTATCGCCTCGACAACCTATTGTTCAATACCCAAGAGGATGAAACTCAGGTGACCGCCGTAGATTGGCAGAGCATTACCTTAGGTTCACCGCTCAACGACGCAGCCTACTTTGTTGGTGCTGGGTTGCTGCCAGGCGACCGCGCGGCGGCGGAAGAACATCTTGTGCGTGGGTACTTTGACGCTTTATGCGCCGCCGGCGTAACGGGATTTGCTTGGCCTGACTGCTGGCAGGCTTACCGTTACGGTGCTTTTGCCGGTTTTGCTGTAACCGTGGTGGCGTCGATGATTGTTGCACGCACCGAACGTGGCGATCAGATGTTCACCACCATGGCGCAACGGCATGCCCGCCACGCGCTGGATCTTGGTGCCGATGAATTCCTCAGTTAAATGAGCCAATTGCGTTAGTTGTTAGCGCAAACCCTCCCAGATAGATCGCTCGTCGCCCATTGGGTCATTGGCGGTAATGCTGGTGTCGTTGAAAATCATAGTTGCGCGGTCAGTAACCGTATAGTTCGACCAACCTGGTAAACCTGTCCTGATGAAGTTGCTCCAGGCGCCGTGCATGGCGTCTGCTATATGTTGAGGAGTGGGGCCGGGTCCGAGAAATTGGTCAACGCCAGCTCGATCGAGATTATTGAACGCAAACGGGATTTCTAGTGCGTGGGTGGCTCCCAAACGACCCTCGAAGGCCCGAGATTTCCAATCGAACAAGTACATCCACACGTTTTCGGTGTGCCGGAGTTGCGCTTCGGCCAAGCGGATACACGGGATCCTGAACATGTGATCGCTGGTCAGTGCCACCAGTAACTGTTCGGGGCTTGCTTCGGGGCGGTTGCGGCGATACACCGACAGTTGCTCCGTAACGCCGTATTCAGACGCAACTTTTTCGAGTTTTGCTGCGTCCACCGTGCCGTAACCCCAAAGCGTAGTCTCGTCGGTATTACTGCCAACCACTAACGCGACATGCTTCGCATTACCAGCCTGTATCGCATGCAGCGGTTCGCTGGGTAGCAACTCGGTGTTGTGCACCGGATAAAACGGCGACACGGTGGTGGCGAGGCGATTTTGCACGCCTGCTCCGGACTCATAGTAAGCTGCTGTTGTTGTCTGTGCCGCCAAAATGTCGGCGACGGTGGCGGCCATAACACCGACCGCGTTGTCTTGACCGAGTTGTTCACAAAACGTGTGACCAACAGCTTGGGCGGCGTCGGGCGGCAAGGTGTGGTGAGCAGCGCCACTCTGGGCAATCGCGCGGCTGAACAAACCCTTAGCAGCAGGACAACCCATTAACGCTCCGACACTGAATGCGCCGGCACTTTCGCCGGCTATTGTGACCTGTTCTGGGTCGCCACCAAAGGCGCTGATGTTGTGTTTTACCCATTGCAGGGCGGCGACTTGGTCGAGCATGCCATTGACGTTGGAGGTCGCAAATTCAGCGCCCAAGTGAGTGAGGTCTGCAAACCCCAAAGCGCCAAGACGGTAGTTGATTGAGACCACCACAATATTCTGGTCTTTTGCGAATCGAGTGCCGTTGTACCAAGGAATAGCGCCTTGGCCGGTACGGTAGGCCCCCCCCG
>NHET02000093.1 GCA_002170355.2 Gammaproteobacteria bacterium TMED92 | reverse complement strand
CCGCCACCACCGACCCCTATAACTTTGATTACCGCACTTTGGGGTGCGCTATCCACCAGTTCAAACATCGTATTCTCCTGCTAGAAGTTTTCACTAAACCAACCTTTTAGCTTTGCAAACGTGCCACTCTTACGGTCGCTTTGTTTGTTTGGCTTTTCCTTCTCTTGGTCCAACCCGTATTGCAACAAGCCAACGCCTGTAGCAAATACTGGGTTCCTTACGATGTCCTTCAAACCCGCCACATTACGCGGCGCCCCCAAACTGACCGGCATGTGGAAGATCTCTTCCGCAAGCTCAATCAAACCTTCCATCTTGGCACCACCACCGGTGAGCACGATGCCAGATGCAACCAGNTGCTCAAAGCCGCTACGACGCAACTCTGCCTGGACTAACTTAAACAACTCGTCGTACCGAGGTTCTACCACCTCGGCCAACGTTTGCCGCGACAATTCTCTATCAGGTTTATCGCCAACACCAGGTACTTTAATGACCTCATCCGCACGCGCCAACTGAGTCAACGCACAGGCGTAGCGAATTTTAATGTCTTCGGCATTTTGCGTTGGCGTTCTGAGCGCCATCGCTATGTCATTNGTAACCTGATCTCCCGCTATCGGGATCACCGCAGTATGCCGGATCGCGCCATCGGTAAACACTGCTATATCAGTAGTGCCGCCACCAATGTCTACTAAACAAACGCCTAAGTCGCGCTCGTCTGCACTCAGCACCGAATAACTGGAAGCCAGTTGCTCTAACACCACATCGTTAACCAACAGCCCACAGCGTTCTACGCACTTCTCGATATTTTGTGCTGCATTCACAGCACAAGTAACCATNTGGACTTTTGCTTCTAGACGCACTCCGGACATACCAAGGGGCTCTTTAACTCCCTCCTGAGCATCAATAACAAATTCCTGGGGCAGCACATGCAGTATCTTTTGATCTGCGGGAATGGCCATGGCCTGAGCNGCATCAATAACCCTCTCAACGTCCTGGTTATACACCTCGCGATCACGAACNGCGACGATGCCATGAGAGTTGAGACTCTTAATATGACTTCCCGCTATACCGGCATAAACCGACTCTATGGCACAGCCCGCCATGAGTTCGGCCTCTTCTACCGCGCGCTGTATCGATTGCACAGTGGACTCAATATTCACCACTACACCCTTCTTTAANCCGCGGGACTGGTGTGTGCCGATACCAATGATTTCTAGTTCGCCGCCGTCACCAACCTCCGCCACTATTGTGGCAATTTTGTTCGTGCCGATGTCCAAGGCCACTATTTTTTGTCTTTCTACTTCAACAGCCATACTTAGCGCCCATCGTTTGAATTACCGTTGTTGCCGTTGGCGACCGTTTCCTGCTGCCAATTCTGCGCTTGAACGCGACCTAGCGCATCAAGTTTAGCAACATCNATTTCGCTGTAACGCACCGCTACACCGCTCGGATACCGAGCATCTACATAAGCGACCGGTAACCGCTGCTGCTTAATGATACGAGCGTATGCGTTTAGAAACCGGTTCATCCTTGCCTCTAAGTCCACCGCACCAAGTCTTAAAATCGTGCCCGACTGAAAACCCAACTGCCACTCGCCTTGGGCATTTTCGCTTAACTCCAGAATGCTTAAGCCCTGTCGCGCCGCGTATTGTTGCAGCAACCGAAATATCTCCATGCTCTCTCGGGGCGAACTCAGCCGAGCTGATAGCCGCGGCAATTCGTCGTATTGNTCTGGTAGCTGCAAGATGGCCCCGTCTGCGGACAAAAAAGTNAAGTCGTCCCACTGGGCCACGGGGCTTTCTTTATGAACNTATACGACTAATTTGTTCGGCCAACGACGTCGCACATCGACCCTGCGCGCCCANTCCATCTGTTGCAATTGGGCTTCGAAGGCAATCAAGTTCAGGCTCAGGATGCCTGGTAATCCGAGCGCGCTGACGTGCTTTTGCATGGCAATCTGCTCCGCATTCGTTAGATCACCTTCGATAACAATAGTGTCAATGGGCCGATCAAACCGAATCCACAGGGCGGCTGNGGCTACTACCGCGCCGGCACAAACAAGCCCTATTAGCGCTCGCCTAAACATCCATGCCNCGCAGCGTTTTCGAGATCGCACTGATATTGCCCGCTCCCTGAATCAATAACACGTCATCTGGCTCGCAAAGATTGGGAAGCAATTGCATCGCTTCATCAGTGTCCTTGGCGTGTAGAGGGCTAATCTGCCCGCGCTGACGNATTGACGCAATTAGGGAGCGACTGTCCGCGCCATCTATTGGTGTTTCGCCAGCAGAGTAGACGTCTAACAACAGCAACGTATCGACAGTCGACAGCACCCGAACGAAGTCGTCGAACAGGTCTTTTGTCCGCGAGTACCGATGCGGCTGGTAAATCATCACCACGCGGCGTTCAGGCCATGCCTGCCTGGCGGTAGCAATTACCGCTTCAACCTCAGTTGGGTGATGACCGTAATCATCTACTAAGGTGACCGACCTGGCATCTATCGTCACCGAAGGGGTAATCTCGAATCGCCGATCAACACCTGCGAAGTCGCTTAAACCCTGCACGATCGCAGCGTCAGAAATACCTTCATCGCTGGCTATTGCTATTGCCGCCAGNGCATTGAGTACATTGTGACGACCGGGAATAGCCAAGCGAATATGCAGTGGTGGCTGCTGCACACCACGCTCTACATCAAAAGACCAAGAGGCACCATTAACCGCTATATTGGTTGCTTGATAATCTGCGANGGCGTCGCAACCGTAAGTTATTACTCTGCGCGTGAGCTTCGGTATAAGGCCCCGGGCTTGCTCATCGTCAACACAGATCGCCACCGCCCCATAAAACGGCAGCCGCGCTACGAACTCTAAAAATGAGCGCTTTAGCTCTGCAAAACTATGGCCATAGGTGGCCATATGGTCTTCATCAATATTAGTGATCACTGCCGTCATCGGCTGTAGACGCAAAAATGACGCATCACTTTCGTCTGCTTCAGCAATCAGATAATGACCTTGACCCAATTCCGCATTGGTGCCAGCGCTGTTCAACATGCCACCAATAACAAACGTTGGTGCTAATCCNGCGCAGCGAAAAATCTCCGTAATCAAACTCGTTGTAGTAGTTTTGCCGTGGGTTCCAGCGACTGCAATGCCGTGCCGATAACGCATTAACTCACCGAGCATCTCCGCTCGAGGAACAATCGGAATCAATGCCAGACGCGCCGCCCGGATTTCTGGGTTGCGCTCATTAATTGCTGAAGACACCACTACAACGTCGGCGCCTTCTACCCAACCTTCATCGTGGCCCTGAAACACTTGAGCGCCTCGCTGCTGCAAACGCGCGGTATTCGCTGATTGCGCGATATCCGAGCCAGACACTTCATAGCCTTGATTCAAAAGCACCTCGGCGATCCCGCACATACCGGCGCCGCCAATTCCAACAAAATGAATCCGTCTTATACGACCCATTTCTGGCACTTGAAAGTATCTGGATTCAGTCATCGCCAATCTCCCGCGGGTATGCGCAGCGAAGCACGAATCCAAACATGGCCGAGGAAATAATCAGGCTGTTACCGCCGTAACTAATNAAGGGCAATGTCAGACCCTTAGTTGGCAAGGCGCCGGTGTTAACACCAAGGTTAATGAGCAACTGGAACGCAAAGATTAGACCAACAAAATAGCAACAGTAACCAGAGAATAAGGCATCACGCCGCACTTGGTTCTGCGCGACAGCAAAAATCTTGA
This sequence comes from Gammaproteobacteria bacterium TMED92, assembly GCA_002170355.2. GTDB lineage: Bacteria > Pseudomonadota > Gammaproteobacteria > Pseudomonadales > Azotimanducaceae > UBA4421. Next base: position 18,025 of record NHET02000093.1, on the reverse strand, counting down.
CAACGAACAGGCTATAAACCGCAACCAACGCCAACGCGCCTACTACGCCTAACTCTTCGGCGATGACTGCGAAAATAAAATCATTATGCGCCTCGGGCAAGTAATAGAGTTTCTGCACCCCTTCGCCCAACCCAAGACCAAACCACTCGCCACGTCCAAAAGCGATCAGAGCCTGCACAAGCTGATAGCCACCATCGTATGGCATTGCCCAGGGATCAATNAACGCCAATAAGCGCTCCATGCGGTAAGGTTCGATCCATATGAGCAGTGCCAGGGCAGAGCCNGCGCTTACGATGAGCAAAGCGAAATAGCGTAACTGCGCGCCGGCGATAAACAATAGCGCGATGGCGGCAGCAACAATTACAACAGCGGACCCTAGATCAGGCTCTATCACCAACAATGCGCAGACCAGTAAGATCATGCTTAAAGGCACAAAGATCTTCGCCGGCTCGGCACTAAGTTGCTCGCCATAACGATGCAGGTACCCTGCCAGGTAAATCATCAATCCGAACTTTGCGACCTCAGACGCTTGTAAGGTAAATCCGCCAATCTGCAACCAGCGCGTCGCACCGTTTACGGTGTGTCCAACTCCAGGTAACAACACGACGACAGCGACGGTCAATGCGCCTAACCAACCGATTAAGTACAACTTGTTCCATAGGCTTATGGGTAAGATAAAGGTCAGCAAAAAAGCCAACATGGAAATACCTATATAGACCGAGTGCTTGGTGGCAAAGCCTCCACCTAAGGCGATNGCGGCCGAGCTGACCATGACAAGGCCGAACCCCAACAACAGCAACCAACACACTAACAGCTGGGTAAATTCTCTCGATACGAACGGATTTCGCACCAGTGCCGCCGTCACAACACACCTCCCGAGCTNTCCCCATCATGAGCTAAGGCGTGCACAGCAGCCGTAAAATCCTGACCGCGCTCAGCAAAATTTCGATACATATCGAGGCTAGAACAAGCCGGAGACAGCAGCACCATATCCGCACCTGTCGCCAGGCGTTGGGCCTTAACCACCGCCTCGGTCATGTCGCTGGCTGTGCAATGCTTGACGCCTGCCGTGCGCGCAACCGCAAGTAACGACTCCGCATCTTTACCCATGGCCACCACAGCCGCGGCGTAACTGGATAGCGCTTGTGTTAGCACCGACAGATCTGCACCCTTAGCGTCGCCACCACCAATCAACACGACCCGGGTATTTGCAGCTAACCCTTGCAGCGCCGCCAGAGTTGCGCCAACGTTGGTCGCTTTAGAGTCGTTCACATATAGCACATCGTCTACCACGGCAACGCGCTGCAAACGATGGTCTAAAGGCGCAAAAGTTGCCAACGAGGTCGACGCCGCGCCGATGTCAAGCACAGGGGCTGCCAGGGCAAAAGCCGCCATGACATTGAGCGCATTGTGATTTCCAAGCAACGGCAGCTCCTTAAGTGCAGCCACTGGCTGATCCCCACGAGCGATCCAAGGCTCGTGCCTGTATCGAACGATACCCCAATGGTTCTCGGCCTCAGGAGCTTGCAAACCAAAACTCACCATCGAGCTATTAGTATCAGGTCGTGTTGAGGGATCATCGCGATTGAAAACACAGCGTTGAGCATTGCGATAGATGCGCTGTTTAGCACGCTGATAATTCTGTAGTGAACCGTGATGGTCGATATGATCGTCCGAGACGTTGAGCACCGTAGCGGCCTCGAGCGGCAGCAAGGCACTACGTTCTAGCTGGAAACTCGAAAGTTCTAATACATAGCGGCTTTGCGGTACGGCCAATAAGTCTAAGGNGGCACGACCAATGTTGCCCCCCACACCACAGGTCAGCGCCGCGCCTTGAAATAGCTGTCCGAGCAAGGANACCACCGTGCTTTTACCGTTGGTGCCGGTCACTCCAATGACCGGCGCAGCGGTGGCCTCAAAGAAAAGATCAATGTCGCTCACTAGCGGCAAACCGAGATCCCTTGCGACTTGCAAAATGGGTAGGTCGAGAGACAAACCAGGACTCACCACAACTCGCTGCACATTGCCAAGATGATCCTGTAGCTGCTCCTNTGACCAATTGTCTATCTGCCAATGGATGTTCGCCGATGGCGCGCTAGCTGCATTTACCGTCGGCGCTCTGGTATCGAACACTACACACGGTGTCGCGTTCGCTTGCAGGTNCCTGACCACCGACTGTCCGGTGATCCCAAATCCGATAACAGCATGGGTCTGCGACATGTTTATCGGAGCTTCAAGGTTGACAGACCAATGGTCACTAAAACCAAGGTGATGATCCAGAATCGCACAATGACTTTCGGCTCTGGCCAACCCTTCAGCTCAAAATGATGATGTATCGGCGCCATGCGAAACACTCGCCGACCGGTAAGTCGAAACGACACCACTTGAATAATGACACTGGCGGTTTCGAGCACGAACAATCCACCCATTATCAACAAGACGATTTCGTGCCGGACAATAATCGCGACTAAGCCGAGTGCTGCGCCGATGGCCAAAGCGCCAACATCGCCCATGAAGATCTGTGCAGGATATGTGTTAAACCACAANAACCCCAGACCAGCACCAATTAACGCACCACAAAACACAGCCAATTCCCCGGCGCCAGCTACGTATGGAATTTGCAGATAGGAGGAAAACTCGGTGTTGCCCGAAACGTACGCGATCAAGCCGAGTGCCGCCCCCACCATCACCGCTGGCATGATCGCTAAACCATCGAGTCCATCGGTGAGGTTTACCGCATTGCTCATGCCGACAATCATCAAATAGCTGAGCAAAATGAACCCCAGGCCCAAGGGAATCGCAATCGACTTAAAAAACGGCACATAAAGCGCAGTTTCCACCGGCGACTGGGCTGCGCTGTAAAGATAGATTGCAGCGATCAGAGCAAACACCGATTGCCATAGGTACTTCCATCGAGCAATGAGGCCGTCACTGTTCTTACGCTTTATTTTCAGATAGTCGTCGAACCATCCAATCATGCCAAAACTTACCGTGACAAAAATTATCAGCCAAATGTAGCGATTGCTGAGATCTCCCCAGAGCAGCGTAGTGATCACTAAAATCACTAATATCAGCGCACCACCCATTGTCGGTGTGCCCGCCTTACTAAAGTGAGAAGACGGCCCATCGTCGCGTATGGTTTGGCCAATTTGCGCCCGCGTAAGCCGCGCAATCATGACTGGCCCGATTAGCAAAGACATAAGCAAAGCCGTTATCACACTTACCATTGTGCGTAAGGTAAGGTATTGAAAAACCGCAAAGCCGCCAACAAATTCAGATAGGTACTCGGTTAGCCACAACAACATCAGCTTTTCTCACTCAGTAGTTCGCGAACAATAGCCAAATCGCTGAACGCCAGGAACTCGCCATCGATCTCTTGGGTTTGCTCATGCCCTTTGCCAGCGATCAGCACAATGTCATCTGGTGCAGCGGCATCAATGGCCTCAGTTATGGCTTCCGCTCGGTCCACTTGTTGACGTATCGCTGCGACTTTGGCNGCTGGTAAAGACGCTGCCATGTCATGAACAATCGCCAGCGGGTCTTCGCTACGCGGATTNTCAGCAGTGAACCAGGTGATATCGCTACCGATCGCTGCAGCTAGNCCCNTTTGCGGGCNCTTGCCGCGATCTCGGTCGCCGCCGCAACCAATCAGACAAATTAGCTTGCCNCGGCATTGCGGTCGTAACGCAGCGAGGGCTTTCTCCAGCGCATCAGGTGTATGCGCATAATCCACCACAACGCGGGGATGTTTGGCGTCACCGCCAAGTACCTGCATGCGACCTGGCACAGGTGTCATGTCCGGCAACGCATCTGCCACGTCATACAGACTGTGTCCCACGCTCAACAGCGCCGCTACCGCCGCCGCCACATTGGCTACGGCAAATTCTGCGGCGACCGGAATGGTCGCATCAGCACTACCCCACGGCGTAGCAAACTTCACCCTCATGCCCCGACGTACCACTTCGCTTTGCCAACTGACGTCGCCATGCTTGCCGTAGCTGANTACTTCTTGGGCCCGGGCGGTACACAACAGCTCTCTACCCACTGCATCGTCACTATTGATGATCGCGCTGGTTAATGGCCACTGTTGAAATAGCTTAGCTTTAGCAGCCTTATAAGCCTCGCTAGTTTTGTGATAGTCCAAGTGATCACGGGTTAAGTTCGAGAAAATCGCAACATCGAATTGCACCCCCGCCACGCGATCTTGATCCAACGCGTGTGAGCTGACTTCCATCGCAACCCTAGATGCACCTTGGTCGCGCATGGCGGCCAAATAACGTTGTACTGCTATCGCATTGGGGGTGGTTAACTGGGTCGGCTGCAAATTCTTCAATTCACCCCAACCCAGGGTCCCACAATANCCNNNGNTGANGCCAAGGCGCTGACTTAAGTCAGCCAAGTGAAACGCTATGGAGGTCTTGCCATTAGTGCCAGTCACGCCAAGACAGCATAGTTGTTGGCTTGGTTGCTGATAAAACCGCGCTGCTATAGCGCTGCGTTGTGCGCTTAAGTCTTGCACCACTAGCGTCGGCACTGCACTGCTTAAGACAGCATCGTCTGGCACCAATACAGCCGCGGCACCAGCTGCAATAGCTTGCTCGATATGCAATGAGCGCGCTGCCAAATCAGGGCTGACTGCTACAAATATATCGTCCTGCCGAACNNGCCGNGAATCTTCACAGATTCCAGTGGCGGCGACAGCTGACCCTTGCGGGTCTTGTAGCAGTTCGCCCAGGTTCATCTGCCAACGCCAGTTTGCGCGCTACCGCCCTGTGCTGTAGCTGCGACCGATTGCTGCATGTCAGCTGGAATGCCCATCAAGCGAACGCTGCGCTCCGCCACTCGACCAAAAATCGGAGCAGCAACACCACCACCACTGTTGACCCCCGAGCTGGGCTCGTTAACCAGCACAACCATTACCAAACGCGGATCAGAAACCGGCACTATTCCAGCAAACCAAGCCACATGGCGCTCGTCATCATAGCCCTCTTCACCAACCAGCCGTGCGGTTCCGGTTTTACCCGCAACCCGATAGCCAGGAACCGNAGCCTTCGCCGCAGTACCCGCTCGAGCTGTCGCCAACTCCATCATCGCTAACACGTCGCTCACGTTATCTGGCTCAAACACTTGCTCAGCTTCGACCAACCGATCCTGTTTTAAGATCGACAACGGCATGCGTCGGCCGCCGCTAGCTAACGTTAAGTATGCGCGGGTTAATTGCAGCGGTGTTACTGACAAGCCATAACCGTAGGCTAAGGTTGCACGCACCACCGGATAACGCAGCTGACTGTTGTCAAACCGCCCCATANCCTCACCGGGTAGGCCCGAACTCACAAAATCACCGAGCCCGGCCCGTGCCAGAACTTCAAAGACCGCCTGCTCGTCTAAGCCTAACGCGATTTTTGCAGTAGCAACTTGACTGGATTTTTGTATCGCTTCTGCCAACGAGATAGTGGCTCGATTAACTGGGTCCTGAATCAATTTGCCACCTACGCGGAAAAAACCCGGAGCAGTATCAATTTCCGAAGCCATGTCGTAGCGACCTGATTCCAACGCAGCCAATGCCGTAAATGGTTTCACTGTGGAACCCGGCTCGTAAGCGTCCGTCACCGACCGGTTGCGCATACCGGCAAGCTGACCCGCAATATCATTCGGGTTGTAAGATGGTTGATTCACCAATGCCAGAATTTCCCCAGTTCTTGCGTCGGCCATCACCAGCGATGCTGACTGTGCTCGGTGAACTTGGACTGCTGACTTCAGCTCTCGATAGGCAATGTACTGCAAACGCAGGTCNATACTCAGGTTCACATCCTGGCCAAAACGCGGTGGCGCTAAATAATCCAAATCACGAATGGAATTGCCGAGCCGATCTTTCAAAACTACTTTGGCACCAGGTTCGCCACGCAGATTTCGCTCGAAAGCCAGCTCCACACCTTCTATACCCTGATCGTCTATGTCAGTGAGGCCGGTAACGTGAGCGGCAATTTCTGCGGCAGGNNAGNAANTGGNGGNNNTCCGGCCGCAGCTCCAGGTGAGGCAAGTTAAGCCCTCGTAAACGTTGACTCAGATCCCAACCCGCATGGCGCTTCAGGTACACAAACTGCTTGTCAGCATTGGTACTTATCTGGTGCTGCAGTGCTGCCGAGGTTGTACCCAACACATCTGCCATGGCGGCATACTGCGCGTCCGAGTATTTTGCCTTACGCGGATTTGTTGACACCGCGTTAACCGGCGTACTGACCGCTAACGCTTCACCGTTGCGATCGTAAATGACACCTCTTAACGCGGGTATCGATTCTTTGCGAATGGAGCGCGCATCGCCTTCTTGCTGTAAGAAGTCACGCTCGCTAACGCCCAGAAAAACAACACGGCTCGAAAGCGCAAGTACGGCAGCAGCGAAGAAAAACAACACGAAGTAGTGGCGCCACGCTTTCACCGCGTCATTGTCCCGACTTATTGGCGGGCGCAAGCTGCCCGTGCGGTGGTAGAGCCAAGGGCGGGAAATGCATGTTTAGCGTTTGCTCGGCTGCGTTTTCTACTTCACTCAAGCTTGCACGTGCACCACGCTCGAGCAACAGCCTGCTGTGCACAGCTAACAATTCGTTTTGCTGCCGTTGCACCCGATCCAACTGCTGGTAGAGCTCGCGCATTTGCTGAGCTGAGTCAACCATCTCTATGCCAGAAAAGACGATGCCCAGGATCAACACCAGCACCAGCAACATTGGCCTAATTGCCTTGCTTACGGGTTCTTGGGGCGGGCTTTTGACCACTCTGCCGCTTCTTGAGCCGTTGCGTGTTTGGTTTTTTTCCGGCATGACTAAGCAACACGCTCTATAACCCGCAGTGTGGCACTGCGAGCACGCGGGTTTGTTTGCAGCTCGTGATTCCCTGCGCGTATCGCTCCACCAACTAGACGGCCAGGGACAGCTACATTTGCTGCGCGCACAGGCAATCGGCGTGGCATAACCGGAGGCTGTGAGAGCGCCTTGAAAGCGCGTTTTACTTCGCGATCCTCTAGAGAATGGAAACTAATCACCGCTAAACGCCCGCCTTTTGTAAGATTCTCAAATGCGACCTGTAAGCCTTGTTTGAGTTCTTGCAACTCATCGTTGATGAATATGCGGATGGCCTGAAAGGTTTTTGTCGCGGGGTGCTTACTGGCTTGCTGTCGCGAGCGTTTAACATGAGGTACACAGCTCGCCACCAACTCTGCCAACTCTTGAGTTCTGTGCAATGGCCGCGCCGTGATGATCGCCTTCGCGATACGCCGCGAGCGTCGCTCTTCGCCGTAGCGCCAAATGACATCAGCTATGTCCTCCTCTGCAGCACTGTTTAACCACCCGGCTGCGCTGACTCCATGCTGTGGATCCATGCGCATGTCTAAGGGGCCGTCGTGACGAAAGCTGAAACCCCGCCGCGCATCGTCTAACTGTGGTGATGACACCCCCACATCCATAAGCGCACCGTCGACAGCGCCAGTTACGCCGCAACGATCTATAACATCACCAAGCGCACCAAAGCGCGCTCGCACTACCGTTAAGCGCGACTCGTGGGCTTGTAACGCCTCGGCTACAGCAATGGCTTGAGGGTCGCGATCGATAGCGATAACGCGACCTGCGGCCGACAATTCAGCCAACATCGCACGACAATGACCGCCACGCCCAAAGGTAGCATCTAGGTAGGTGCCATCCGGTCTAATGGACAACGCTTGAATAGTTTCGGCCAGCAACACCGGCAAGTGCGTGGTTGATGCAGTCTCTGTAGCCGACAAGGTATTTTCAGGTGACTGTGCATCGCTCATACAGACAACTCCGAAAAGCTGTCGCTGCCGCCGTGCAGTGCTTGAGCACCTTGCTTGACCCAATCTTGCATGCCCTCGTGCCAGTGCAGTTCGGACCAAATCTCAATCTTGTTGCCTTGGCCAACCAATACCAGCTTTTTTTTGAGCTCAGCGTAGTCTCGGAGCATTGCAGGCAGGAGCAACCGACCTGCTGCGTCCAGCTCTAAATCGGTCGCATGGCCGATGAGCAGACGTTGCAGCAATCGGGCTTGCGGATTGATATTAGACAACGCTTCTAGCTTGCGTTGCACGACCTCCCATTCAGGAAGCGGATAGAGGAGCAGGCAAGATTCACGCATATCGATGGTCAACACGACCTTGCCACCACTAGCGAGGTGCATGGCTTCTCGATTACGCGCAGGCAAAGCCATACGACCCTTAGTGTCGAGTGTTGCGCTATGGATGCCGCGAAACATCTACTTATTGCGGTGAGTCTTTGCGCGTGGTCAAGGGATGACCGCAAATACCCACTTTTCTCCACTTTTTCCCAGGTCGCCACACTAGCTACGCAAGTTCGTGTAGTCAAGCGATATGGCCGCGTCGAAAGGGGCATAAATTACGGAAATAAAAGAACTTTTTGTGCTTAGCCGCAGCGCGATTGATGGTTAAGGGAATCCTCGTCACAAGGATCAGTCAACAGAGTGAGTGTCAGCCTATAAGCCGGGTTCTGTCGTGGACAATCATTCATCTAGGGCTGTCGTCACCAACAGCCTCAAGCGGCCTACCCGGATCCAATACGGGCCGTATCAACGGATCTCTATTTGGCCTTGCTCCAGGTGGGGTTTACCTTGCCACACCGTGTTACCACGTGTGCGGTGCGCTCTTACCGCACCGTTTCACCCTTACCGATAGGCGTTCACCACATCGGCGGTCTACTCTCTGCTGCACTGTCCGTAGGCTCTCGCCCCCCAGGCGTTACCTGGCACCCTGCCCTGTGGAGCCCGGACTTTCCTCCCGCCGCGAACGACCGGCGATTGCCCAGCTGACTCTCACGGACAGTGTAGAGCCATACGACGCCGACACAAGTCGCCGATACTAAGGTTTAGGGATTAATTCCTTTGCGATTTAGGGTCGAGTGTGAGCGCTAACTCGTAAAGGTGTTTCTTGTTCCCGCCACAAATCTGCGCAGCCAGCTTCGCTGCTTTTGCCGGCGCCAACTCTTGCAGCAGGGTCTGTAATACTTGTTGATGTTGATATTGAGCCACAGCAGCTTCGCCAGCTTCTATGATGCCGACAAATTCTCCCTTCGGCGGATCTGCGAGCTGTTGCAATACGTCACTGGCGGAACCTTGCAAAAAAGACTCATGCTGCTTGGTCATCTCACGGGCTAGAAACAGTCGCCGCTCGGTGAGTTCAGTCAATTCTTCGAGCGTTTTACGAATCCGATGCGGCGACTCAAAAAACACTATCGCTTCTGCGTGCTGCAACCAACTCTGCAATTGTTGTCGACGCGCCGAGGATTTGGACGCCAAAAAACCGACGTAACGCCAATGCTGACACGGCAGCGGACATACGCTCAGCGCCGTGATCACCGCGCTAGGGCCGGGGATCGGTACGACTTGGACGCCGTGTTGTGACGCGAGTTGCAACAGCCGAAAACCCGGGTCATTGATCAACGGTGTGCCCGCATCACTGACTAGGGCGACGGAGTCCCCCTGCTGCAGTCGCGCGATAATTTTACGACTTACCATAGTTTCGTTGTGGTCATGCAGGCTCATCATCTGGCAGCCCGAATGTCCAATGTGTGCTAACAGCACCCCAGAGCGTCTGGTATCCTCTGCGGCGATGATTTGCACTTGTTTTAGCGTTGCAATCGCTCGCTGACTCAAGTCGCCCAGATGGCCAATCGGGGTAGCAACCACGTAGAGTGTTCCTGACATGCCCAATAGACTCCTAATGTATTTCTGCGTTGCAACGATGGTAGCTGGCTGCCAAAGCCCGCCGCGTTCTCCTGTACCCGACGCGCCAGGCCCCGCTACCCAAGCATCGCCAATCATTGAGCCCGAAACAGCAGCTCCGCGCGAGCTAAGTCGCGAGGGTGACCTAAAGCAACTGCTTCGGCAAGCCGAGCGCCAGCTCAGCTCAGAGACGGCAGCGGCCACTCTGGCGCTATTTTCCGACGTCGACATCAGCAGCTTGAGTGAGCCGACCATCGCTCAGTTGCAAACACTCAGAGCCAGAGCTCATGCTGGCGTGGGCAGTTTCATTGACGCGTATCAAGCGCTGAGCTACGCCCAAGTGACAACACTCCAACAATGGTCTTTGCTGGAACAAATCTGCGCTGCTTTGTCTCTGAATCAATGCCGCGCGGATAGTTTAATCGCCATGCAAACCCTGGCTTCGCCAGTGTCGTCAGATGAAATTCTGCATACTTTGCTACAAGCAAAACAAGCGCCAGACCACGACGCTGTGCAACTTGCAAATGGTGGGGTCACACCCATACCTAGACCAGACTCCCAAGCTCATCGTGGCTGGCACGCCTTAGTGAATGTGCTGACGACAACGGGGTCTCGCTACCAAACTCACCAAGCTTGGCAAAACTGGCAAGCGCAATGGCGGGATCATGCCGCGGCAATTGATCCACCCAACCTGATAGCTCAGCTCGCTGACCCAGCCACGGCTTCAATTGCTCTGATGCTGCCGTTGAGCGGTCAACTTGGCAACGTTGGGCGCGCAGTGCGAGATGGCTTTATCGCGGCTTACTTAGCCGAGTCGGATCCCACCAAGCCAGCCGCAACACTGGCGCTGCATATTTTTGACAGCGCGGAGTATTCAGCGCTGGAGCTCATGCGGTTGGCTCGCGATGCTCGCGCCAACATCTTGGTGGGACCGTTGTTGAAAGCCAATGTTGACGCGTTCGCTGCCTTCGCTGCAGCCAGCGAAATACCTACGCTGTTGCTAAACTATTTACCGACCAGCGAATCCCCGCGAAGCACGGCTAGCAATCTACTGCAACTCGGTACCGCGATAGAGGATGAGGCGACGACCCTTGCAACGCTCATGCGCACTAATCAGCACCAGCGTGTCATGGTTGTGCACAATGGCAGTACTTGGGCCAACAAGGCGCTACAGGCGTTCCAACATGAGTGGCCACACCCAATCTTTGCGACGCGTTTTAGCGACCTTAAGCAACTGACCCGCGCCGTTGGCAACGTCATGGATGTGTCAGCGAGCACGACGCGGAAAGAGCGCGTCGCCGCGCTGCTGGGGGAACCTTTGGAATTTCTTCCCAGAGCACGTCAGGACTTAGACGCTGTGTTGGCGCTAACCACCGGCTTCGAAGCCGCAGCACTTATTCCCGCTCTGCAATTCCACTTCGCGGATCATCTACCGGTCTACGCAACTTCGCAAAGCCTGCGTGACGGTTCCTTACCAGAGGGTTTTTCTGTGGCCGAATTGCCATTGCTAACCCAGCCAAACCGCGTTGAGCTAGGCATGATCAGTGCATTTAACCTCAGCAATAATAGCTTGGTGGATCTCTATGCTTTAGGCGCGAGCGCGTTTCAAATGGCGACCTGGGCACCTGCATTAAGCATGCCCTCAAACTGGCGCGAGCATTTTACTTTGCGCTCACCAATTGGCCAGCTACAGCTCAATAGTGGCGGCCGAATCTCGCGAAATCTGGCAATCAAAACGGTGGCACCGACTCGCAGCGGACAGCGGCCTAGTGCAACGGAGTTTGAGTAGTGTCGCGCAAAATCGGTCAAATGACCGAGTGGCTGGCGTCACTCTTTCTGCGCCTGCGCGGGCTTGACGTAATTCAAAGAAACTACGTTTGCCGTAGAGGTGAAGTCGACTTAGTAGCCTTACAACGAGAACGCCAGCGCTTGCCGACATTGGTCTTTGTTGAAGTACGCTACCGCTCGTCGGAACAATATGGTGGTTCAGCCGCGAGCATTGACGACGCCAAACAAATTCGCTTAATTAAGAGCGCTGAATACTTTGTTGGACAGTTCAAGGAGTACGCGCACCTGCCCATACGCTTTGACGCTGTGTTGCTTTCTCGGTCGCTTTATCGACCTAAGATAATCTGGATCAAGGACGCCTTCGATACATGAAAACTTTTTATCGCGCCAGTCTGCTTTACGCCTGCCTAGTGCTCATCAGCGGCTGCGCCGGTACCCAAGAAAGCCCAAGATCTACCGGCATGCTGATTGACGACAACGTTCTGGAGGTAATGATAGAACGCGAAATCCGCGGCGCCGATGAGAGCTTCAAAGGCTCGCATATCGTTGTTGCCGTGTTTGACGGCATAGTGTTGTTACTCGGGCAGGTGGCAACCAATCAACTGAGAGAGCAGGCAACAACCGCAACTGAGAACATGTACAAAGTGGATCCAGCGAAGGTTCATAATCACCTTACTGTTAGCGGTCCAATCTCTATGCTCGCCCGCACCAACGACGGTTGGCTCACCACCAAAGTCAAAACTAGACTGTTGGCTTCTGATCAAGTCAAAGGTTTACGCATCAAAGTGATATCGGAAAACGGCATCGTGTATCTGATGGGAGCGGTTACCCAAGAACAGGCTGATGCGGCGGTTGCCGTTGCACAAAGAGCTTTTGGCGTGCAAAAAATCGTCAAAGTTTTTACGTACACCGACCTTCAGTCGTAGCGTTCTTAAACGAGTCTAAGCGTCGGTCCTGAACTGTCTTTTGACCCTTCAGCATCTTCTTTTATAGCCGTCGTGGACGTGCTGGCCTCTGCCGTGGTTGCACTGGCGGTTTCGAATTCTTCGTCTTCGAACGCCAAACCTTGACCGCTGTCCCGGCAATAAATTGCACGAATGCTCTCAATAGGTAGGACAATCTCAAAATTGCGCCCAGAAAACCGACCGCTACACATGACGTATTCGTTACCTAACGATAAATCTCTGACCGCAGTTGGGGAAATATTCAGCACAATCTGTCCATCTTGGACATATTCTGTTGGCACCACTACACCAGAAATTTCCGCATCTACCAAGATGTTTGGCACTTCTTCGCTGTCTAGGATCCACTCGTACAGTGCCCTCAACAGGTAAGGGCGGCGGGGTTTCACTCCTGCATCTCCATCTCAGTCTCAGTCAGGCTTTGTCGGAACCCATCGCGTTCGAAAATTGAGTGCATATATTTGAATAAGGGCCGCGTAGACTTCTCGGGTAGGGTTATTCCCACTAACTTAAGTCTCCACAAAATCGGCGCTACACAGCAGTCCACTAACGAAAACTCTTCGTTCATAAAGAAGGGTTTTTCCGCGAATATCGGCGCGATCGCGATAATGCTTTCGCGCAGCTCTTTGCGCGCCTTCGTTAACGTCGTTTCACGCCCTTTGCCGAGCATCAAAATATCGAGCTTACTGCTCCACTCTTTTTCTACCCGGGTGATCCACAAGCGCGAGAGCGCGCGTTGCACTGGATAAACGGGTAACAGCGGCGGATGGGGAAAACGCTCATCGAGATATTCCATGATGACGTTCGACTCATACAGCACCAAGTCGCGGTCAGCGAGTGTTGGCAGCGTGTTGTAAGGGTTTACTTCTGCCAGATCTTCGGGAATTTTACCGCCCACTACGTCTACAACGTCTACAGTAACGCCCTTTTCGGCGAGAACCATGCGCACACGGTGTGAGTAATGGTCGCGGGGGTCAGAAAACAAAGTCATAGACGATCTCTTGGTTACGGCGCTCATGTTTTAGCCTTGATGGGGTGAGTGTTCCTATCTTGCGATCTAGTGAACGTCTTTCCAATATTCTCGATTAAGCAGATAGGTAAACGACCCTAAAATGACTAAAAACAACAATACGTAGATCCCTAAACGCTGACGCTCCAGACGGCTCGGTTCGCCGACATAGTAGAGGAAGTTGGTGAGATCGTAGATCGCCTGATCGAACTCCTGTACCGAAAGCGTACCCGACCCTGGCTCAACGACCAACTGTTCAGATTCGGTGTCGAATCGCTGAACGCCCTGCAAGTGCATTAAAACGTTGGGCATACCAACGTTTGGGTACACCTTGTTATTGGCGCCAAGCGGACGTTCGTCGTCCACGTAAAAAGTCTTTAAGTAATTATAAATCCACTCTGGTGACCGTAATCGCGCCTCAAGAGTCAAGTCTGGCGGCGCTGCGCCGAACCAAGCCATGGCCTGCACGGGGTCCATTGAAGTGGTCATCAACTCACCAATTTTTTGCCCGGTAAAGACTACTTTTTCTAACGCTAATTCTCGAGGAATGCCAAGATCGTCAGCTGTTCGACCGTAACGCTGGTACTGCAACCCGTGACAGCCTAAGCAGTAGTTTGCATAAAGTTGCAGACCATTTTGCAGGCTTGGCAGATTGGTTAAATCCGGCTCAAACTCTTGCATTGGCCAGTCATTGGTTGCGGCAGACCAACTTAGCGGCGCTAGCACCAACAGCACTAGCGTCGCAGCAGCCCTTAAGAATTTGCGCAGTTTTTTCATTCGGTAACCCTTTCTGGTTCTGGCAAGGTCTTTTCGACACGCGTATACCAAGGCATCAACACAAAGTAGGCGAAATACAACATGGTGCAGAATTGCGCCAGAATTGTGTATTCCTTCGTTGGAGGCAAGACCCCCAAAACACCCAAGATCAGGAAGCTAACCACAAATATCCGTAGCGCCCAACGCGATAGATTGCCTTTATAGCGCATAGACTTAACCGGGCTGCGGTCTAGCCAGGGCAAGATAGCCGGAATAATTACCGCGGCGGCCATCACCACCATGCCCCAGAACTTCGCGTCTAGGCCAAACAATGGGAATGTGGCTGCGCGCAGCATTGCGTAGTACGGCGTGTAATACCAAACTGGCGCAATGTGCTCTGGCGTCTTAAGTGGATTTGCTACTTCGAAGTTTGGCTTTTCGATGAAATAGCCACCCATTTCTGGGGCGAAGAACACTACCGCGCAGAAGAGAAACAAGAACACTACTGTGGCATGGATGTCATGCACGGTGTAGTAAGGGTGGAAAGGAATGCCGTCAACAGGCACGCCGTTTTCGTCCTTATTCTTTTTAATCTCTATGCCATCGGGGTTGTTAGAGCCGACGTGGTGCAATGCGACAAAGTGCACAAACACCAAGCCCAGAAGCACAATTGGTAAGGCACCTACGTGTAGCGCGAAGAAACGGTTTAAGGCAACTTCAGACATTAAGAAGTCGCCGCGCACCCATTCCATTAGGTCTGGGCCGACATAGGGGATAGCGCCAACCAGTGACACGATCACCTGGGCGCCCCAATACGACATGTTGCCCCAGGGCAGCAGATACCCAAAGAAGCCTTCTGCCATAAGCGCGATGAAAATGGCCATACCGATCAGCCATAAAAGTTCGCGCGGACCTCGGTAGGAACCATAACGAAGCGCCCGGTACATGTGTAAAAACACTACGATGAAAAATGCCGATGCACCCGTGGAATGCAAGTAGCGAATAAGCCAGCCGAATTCGACATCGCGCATGATGTATTCAACAGATGCAAAAGCTGCATCGCCGCTAGGCACGTAGTTCATGGTCAGCCAAATACCGGTGACCAATTGGTTAACTAGCACGAAGGTGGCCAGCCAACCAAAGTAGTAGAAGAAGTTAAAGTTCTTCGGCGCGTAGTACTTCGACATGTGGTATTCGAAGGTTTCTGTAGCCGGGAACCTCGCATCGAGCCAGCCCATTGCGCCAGCCCAACCGTTCTGTTTCGTATCGCTGTTTGTTTGTTGCATCTAGGTATACCTAACCTTAACCAATGACGACTACGGTATCAGACTCAAATCTATACGGGGGAACCTCCAAGTTGGACGGAGCTGGAACTCCCTTCACAACCCGGCCAGCCATATCGAACTTAGAGCCATGGCAAGGGCAAAAGAATCCACCCTGGCCAGAGGCTTCGAAATTCTCTGTGACAATATATTTCGGCGAACACCCAAGGTGCGTGCAAATTCCAAGAAAGATCCCGTATTCCGGTCGCTCGGAGCGCCACGCATTGACCGCGAAATCTGGCTGTTGTTCCGTAATCTCTGAATTCGGATCGGCCAGCATGTCGATGTCGGTCTCTAGAGACGCTAGCGTGTCTGCATCGCGATGCACAACAAATACCGGCTTACCACGCCAAGCCACAATAGGGCTGAGCATCTCGCCAGGGCCAAGCTTGGAGATATCGATCTTTACCGGCGCACCCAACGCTTTCGCCTTCTCACTAGGCGACCAGTAACTAATGAAGGGCCAGGCTGCACCTACTGCGCCCGCAGCTGCTACCACAGATGTGGCTTGAATAAGAAAATAACGCCGACTAGAACCGTCGTTGTTTGCGCTGTCCCCCGCGGGGGCATCATGGACTGTGTCACCAGTACTCAAGGCTCTTTGCTCCAATGTTCTGAGAAACCCCCTTCGAAGAACGTGCAATGCCCGCTATCGGCTGCCATTCGCAATGCCTACTTTTTACCCAGCAGGTTTAGTAGTTCGTTGCTTGTCGTTGGCTCTCTACTATTTGAATCGTTGCTCTTTTTTTGTTCGCAACGCAATCAGAATGAGCGTTGCTGTGACCGCTCGCCGGTCAATGATCAATTGCGCTAAGCAGCACATTGCGACGGAACAGTGACCTCAAACAGGCTGTCGATATCGACCGCTCCGAGCGCGGCGTAGCTTATCACAAAACTACGACAATGAAGTACACACCTCTGCCGGTGCGGGTGATTATCGCTTCGAGAACTGAGGGCGTTTACGCGCTTTGCGCAGTCCTACTTTCTTCCGCTCTACTGCACGAGCATCGCGGGTCAAGAATCCGGCTTGGCGCATAGGGCCGCGCAGATTTTCGTCATATTCTACCAACGCACGCGCGATGCCGTGGCGAATTGCTCCTGCTTGTCCAGTGTTGCCCCCGCCTCGCACGGTAATCTTCAGATCAAGCTTGTCCGCTAGATCCACAACATGCAGTGGTTGACGAACCACCATGCGGGCTGTTTCACGGCCGAAAAACTCATCCAACGGCAGCGCGTTCACCATGATGCGGCCAGTGCCTGATGAAATGAAAACGCGCGCAGCCGCGGTCTTACGCCGACCAGTACCGTAGTTGTAATCCGTCATGTGTTAGAGCTCCAGGACTTGCGGTTGTTGTGCCGCATGAGGGTGATGGTCCCCTGCGTATACTTTGAGTTTCCGGAACATTGCGCGTCCCAGCGGGTTCTTTGGCAGCATGCCCCGAACCGCACTTTCGATCATCCGCTCAGGGTGCTCGGCGCGAACCGTGGCAACGTCAGCGCTTTTTATACCACCGGGATAACCGGTGTGACGCCAATAAATCTTACCGTTCTCTTTATTGCCAGTGACGCGAATCTTTTCGGCGTTCACCACCACAATGAAGTCACCAGTGTCCACGTGCGGGGTGAATTCGGGCTTGTGCTTGCCACGCAAACGGCTCGCGATTTCTGTCGCTAACCGACCGAGGGTTTTACCGTCTGCATCGACCACCCACCAGGCGCGCTCCACATCCTGCGCGCGCATGCTTACCGTTTTCATCGTTGACTTGGCCTCTTGCGTCCGAGCCAGATAACCCAGACATTGTTTACAAATTACCCAAAATGGCTCGGGATTGAACGCTAGCTTTCGCTCCTCTCCATAGCCCCCTTGCTGCAGCTTTTTTCCGCTACGCCGCGTTGCGCTTTTCTCATCGTCTTGGGCGACGAGGAGCGGCCAAATTTTTGGGACGCGCATAATAGTGGAGCCACTTGCGCTTTACAATACAGTTTTCGCTAAGCTACAGCGGCACCTGCATTGCTTCTTGATAAAGCTTGCCATCAGTCTTTCGAGTTACGCAGAGCCACGCCCCCGAAACAAAGACCATGAAGGTTGTAAACCCAAGTGTCACGCGCAGCAAACCCGAAATGACCATTAACTTTTTTGACCGTTGCGAACGGCACCCTTACTGAGGCCTACAACGTGAGTTGCGCAAAGTGTATAGCCACTATCCGGTTTTCTCGAAAACAGCATTCTTTCCGCCTACCTAATAGCCTAGGACGCAGCACTGCTTGAGAAAATCGCTATCGGTGCGTCTGCGATTAAATCTTTTTTTTAATTCTGTTATTCAGAAAATTGTAAACGGTTAAGCACACCAATACTAAAATCGGTGTTACCGCCAAGCGCGACTCAAGAAAAAGAATAGGCACAAAAACGATGATGACAAAGCATATGTTTAGCAATAAGAAGCTATGCA
>NHET02000070.1 GCA_002170355.2 Gammaproteobacteria bacterium TMED92 | reverse complement strand
TTTACCAGCATTGATATTCGGTTACGCGAGGCCGCTGCCACCCTCGGTGCTACGCCAACTGATACCTTTCGCTCGTTAATTCTGCCGTTGAGTAGACGCGGGTTTATCAGCGCCTGTGTACTGACATTCGCTCACACCATCGGCGAGTTCGGCATTGTGTTAATGGTGGGTGGCAACATTCCGGGCGAAACCAGGGTGATTTCAATCGCCATTTATGAGCAAGTCGAGACCCTTAACTACGCTCAAGCGCACATCTTATCTGGCGGGCTAGTGGCTTTATCGTTCGCAGCTCTGTGTGCGGTCTACCTGACAAGTGGGCGCTCGCTGTTGCGGCTGAGTTAATGCTCGAAGCAGAAGTAAACCACCGCCTCGGCGACTTCACCCTCGACGTCGATATGAACCTGGACGCTTTGGGCGTTTGCGCAGTCTTCGGCCCCAGCGGTTGTGGAAAAACCACTTTGTTAAAGACCATCGCCGGATTATTACCCGCGCAAGGGCGAATCTACTTCAAAGGTCAATGCTGGCAAGACCAGCATACTTGGGTAAAACCTTACCAGCGCTCGACGGGATTCGTGTTCCAGGACAATCGGTTATTCCCGAATCTGAATGTATCAGGGAATTTGGCGTTTGCGCGCCAACGCGCTGCTGATGGCGGCATAGATTACGAGGATGTGATCGAAACACTGGGCGTGAGGCCGTTATTGCACAGAGCTGTGGCCAAGCTGTCCGGTGGCGAAGCAAAACGCGTCGCCATAGCGCGTACGCTGTTGAGCCAGCCGCGCCTGTTGCTTATGGATGAGCCGCTGAACGGACTGGAGCAAAAGAGTAAACAAGAAATCTTAGGCTATCTGCGCCGTCTGATCCGCCGCTTCGAGCTACCAACTTTATACGTCAGTCACAACATTGAAGAAGTAGCGCGGCTGTGCGATCAGATGTTGGTTATGGATTCCGGGCGCGTCATTGCTCACGGCGACACGGCCACTATGCTGCAAAGCATGAACCAAAGCCGCGACAGTGATCTGGACCCGCTGGGCGCGGTTGTTTACACCACAGTGAGCGCGCATCGTCCAGAATATTCTCTTACCCAGCTCGATCTAGCGGGTCATAGTTTGTATGTACCAATGCAAAGCGAGTTAACCGAAGGCCAAACAATGCAATTATTCTTGCCAGCGCGCGACATTGCGCTGGCCACTACAGAACCCCGAGGCTTGAGCATTCGCAACAGCCTACCCGGTGAAGTGGAAACGCTGCATGACGAGGCAAACAACCGAGTCCGCGTTGCCATTAACGTCGCCGGACAAATGCTGTTTGCACAAATCACTCGTCAAGCAAGCGAGGCACTAAACTTGCACCGCGGTCAGCGAGTCTTTGCGCTGATAAAAAGTGTCGCTCTCGACTGAAACAGGCTAGTCCGCGTTGCGCCAATTGCCATGGAACCCAAACGGGATTCGATGGTCCAAATATGCCGTCGCCAACGGCCCAGCGCTGACATTTTGCGCATCCAGAACAAGCAAGTGACTCGCTTGCCGACTGGCATCGTAAACGTACGCTAATAGGTACCCCTCACCTTCCGCAGCCGCTGCGGATTTCGGCACGAAAATCGGTTCACTAACCGCGCAACCAGCACCGACGTCGTAAACTTCTACCGAGCCGGTGTGATGATCCACCCGCGCCACTTGATTGAAGCCACCGACCTTGGCCACAGGCTTGGAATCAACAGAAAAATAACCATATCGGTAACTCAAACCAGTACGCCGCTCGTCCAAACGCGGAAACTCGCAAACAACATCGTGTAGCTGCTCGCTAACGAAATCGTCTGTCTCACTGCTCATGTTGAACGTCCAACGAGTCAGCTTGGCAAGCGCCTGTTTCGGATCACCAGGGCTACCATCGACCGACGGAAACAGGGGTGCCTGGGGATATTCACAGACATCGCAAACAATGTTGTCGCCGTCTGTATAAGCGTTCATTGGATGAAAAACATAACACGCCTCGCCAACAAACCAGCGCATGTCGTCGACGCTTCCGTGCCGCGGCATAACCCCAATGTGCGTGCCTTTTTCTGGCTCCCAGGCATACACTGGACCGCCAGCAAATGCGCGGTCTAGCGATCCAGTCAGCGGCATGATTGGAAACAGCACATAATCTTTCGTGACCATAAAGTCATGCACCATGGCCGCATAAGGTGCGGTAAACGCCTCACTGCGAATCAGTTGGCCATTGCGATCAACGACATTGAACGTCATCTGCGCAGAAATGCCGCCGTCCGCGTTATAACCAAAGAACAGCATTTCCCCGCTTTCATGATCTATTTTTGGGTGTGCAGTCATTGGTCCTTGCAACTGGCCGGCGTAATCATGGGCGCCGCGAGACTCAAGTGTTAGCGGATCCAACTCAAAAGGCGCATGACCCTCTTCCAACGCCAACAACTTGCCGCCGTGCCAGATAATATTGGTATTGGCGACCCCATCCGTCTCTAAACCAGCGACACTCGGATCCTGATCCAGCGGATTGAAGGGATTAAACAGTGCTCTGCCAGCTTCACGCTCGCGCATCCACTTTTGTGTTCGTACCCAGCGGTTTCTGTACCCGACTCGGCCATCCTGAATATGAAACGCATGCACCATGCCGTCACCCGCAAACCAATGATAAAAGCCACGGGGCGCAAACTGCGGATTCGGGCCATTACGATAGAACGTACCGTTCAGGTCCAGGGGCACATCGCCAACAATCACCATGTCGTGAACATCAGATTCCATTTGGATCGGTGCGAAACCGCCAGTCAAATTAGGGTGCTGGGGAAATGGTTGGGCCATGCGGCGGCTCCTTGTGTAGCTCAGATTTTGTGCGAACGCTTGATTGCGTGGCTACAATAAGTCTACGCCGACCGGACAGTGATCTGAACCAAAAGTCTGTGGCCAAATAAAAGCGTCTTTTACCCGACGATGGGCTGTTTTCGAGGCGAAAACATAATCTATACGCCAACCAACGTTGTCCTCTCTGGCGCCACCAAACTGCCTCCACCAGGTGTAATGATCTGCCTCACCCGGATGTTGATGACGAAAAGTGTCCACCCAACCAGCGTCTTCCCAGCGGCTCAGTTCTTGTCGCTCCGCAGGGAGAAAACCGCTGGATTTTACGTTTGACTTTGGTCTTGCGATGTCTCGTTCGTGATGCGCGGTATTGTAATCACCCACCACAAAGACAGGCCCGCGTTTACGCTGATGTTGGATGCGATCAAAAACCTCGCGATAAAAATCCATCTTGTAGGGCACCCGACTGTTGTCCCGGTCCTTGCCGCTGCCTTTTGGGAAATAAACGCTGGCAACACTTAAACGTCCAAATTGTGCCAGCAAGAAACGCCCTTCATCATCGAAGCGGTCTACACCCAAACTTGCCTCTATACGACTAGGCGGAATGCGACTGTAGATGGCAACGCCGCTGTAACCCGGCCTCTTCGCCGGCGCGAATTCAGCGTGCCAGCCCCTAGGATTTCTGACATTGTCTGGTAGTTGCTCTGGAAAGGCTCGCACCTCTTGCAATGCCATAATGTCGATCTTGCGTCGTTGCAGCACTTGCAAGAAACCCTTTTTCGCACAGGCACGCAGCCCGTTAACGTTCCAACTAACTATTCTCATCTGCTTTTCATCCGAATCCTCACCACGTAATTCGAAACAATCGAAAAACTTAGATAAACGCCTGATGTGCTCAATGAGTTGCCAGACCAGCGGTAGTGATTTGTCGCCAAACGGTATCTACAGCAGAGCATTAACGCCTTAGTAAGACCGCCCAACGAGCTAGGTTCAACACATCGGCTAAGGCTGCTGCCACATAGGTGAATGCTGCGGCACGAAGAATTTTTGCTATCGGCGCCTGCTGCGTCTTCGGCAGGTAATTGCCAGCAGCTAAGATCGGTAACGCTTTGCCAAAACTAGCATCCCATTCCAACGGCAATGTCACTACGTGCAGCAGCATTCGCCCGAGCAAACCCGCCAGGCCTAACGTTACCATCACAGAAAAAGGCACCGGGTGCCGAGTGATTAACCCAATGATTGGCGCCAACCAGATCGCGCCTGCACTGATGCGCGCTAAACGATCAGCAACCGTCACTAACGCGGTTCGCGCCAATAGACGCTTGTCGCCCTGGTGATGCTGAACCGCGTGACCGACCTCATGGGCAGCGACCGCAATAGCGGTCAACGACCGACCCTCGAAGTTTTGCTGGCTCAGCCGCACCTTGCGCTCGCTGGGATCATAGTGATCGCCGATCTCGGTGACCTCCACTGCGACCCCGTCAAGCTCCAGTTGTTTGACTAGGTGGTTGGCGAGTTCGCCTCCGGTACCAGGCATAGCGTCCAGGTCTGTGCCGTAACGATTCATCACCCATCGAACCCATAAGTTTGGTCCAAACACCAAAGCTAATACTGCTGCTACCAACAAGATCATTCGTCTTTACCACTGACCGCTAAAAAACTGGCTTAGTACCCTGTGCTTTCCCGCTGCTGCTCTTGACCGCCACGAGCTGCCGCGAGTTCCTTCACCGCGTTTTTCATCATGTGCCCGGAGTCGCTGCCCAAGGTCACAAAATTACATCCCAATGCCAAGTACTTCTGGGTGTACTCAATACCACCAGTATGAATGCCCACTGCCACGTTGTGTTTTTTGCACAAGCCGATCAACCGCTTAACTTCTTCTAGGTGCTCCGGTTGCGGCTGATCACCCATAGCCGGCAAGCCCATGGAAAGAGCCAAATCAGCAGGACCAATATAGATGCCATCGAGCCCAGGTGTGGTAATGATCTCTTCAGCTTTCTCGCGGCCCTCTGCGGTTTCGATCATTGCTATGCACGCGATTTGGTTGTTCGCCTCCACCGCATACCCACGCCCACCGTATAAGGCGCCTCGGATTGGCCCAAAGGAGCGAAAACCTTCCGGAGGGTAGCGGCAGGCCATAACCGCGTGCTCCGCTTCTTCGCGATTGTTCACCATCGGCACAATCACCCCATAAGCGCCGGCATCCAGCACTTTCATGATTTCATAAGGTTCATTCCATGGCACCCGCACAATCGGTACCGCGTCAGAAGTAGAGATCGCTGGCAACATGTTGACTAAATCGGTGTAGTCAATCAGGCCATGCTGCAAATCGACACAAACCCAGTCGAAACCCAGACGCGACATAGCCTCTGCTGAATACGCGTTGGCTAGACTTAACCAACAGCCGATTGTTTGCTCATCCGCGCGCCATGCGCTAAGCGCCTTGTTCTCCCTCATGTCAGTCCTTACTATTTGGCTCCTGTCGGTTAACTGTACGTCAAATTCATGTCGCGCAGCAGCCCCTCTGAAGCAACCCTTCAATTGGCACTGTCGCGGCACAACTTAAACAGCCACTAGGGGCGTCGAATCAACACATTGAGTCAACAATTTAGTGAGCTGGAACAAGCCAGTCGTGAGCTAGTTGGCTTGCTGGATGAAGCTGACGAAAAATACTGGAAGTTCATGATTGAACGTGCGCTACCAAAGGTAAACGCTCACGAACTAGCAGGCGCTACCCTGATTCTCGGCTGCTACGGTGGTATAGATACTTTCTCGGACCTGATCATAGGTAAGCGTTTTGAGTCCGCACAACCCCTCAAATACCAAAATCTGAATGCGCGCCTGATGCATTTACGCACTCGCACCTTCGAAGCTGCGCGACGCATCGCGGCACGGCAAGTTTGGTAATGCGGCTTCGGGTTCGATCATGCCTATCATAATCGCTATACAACTGACTCTGCTCGCGACTGCAGCGCTACTTGCAGACACACGATGCGCGCCGCATCAGTTAAACCCGCCAAACTAGAGAGAGGAAGAACAAATGGAATTGTGGACAGCAGCAACCCCTAACGGCTGGAAAGTCAGCATCATGCTGGAAGAGCTTAAAGAGGCCGGCGTCCAGCTACCGAAGGTGCAGGTGAAGAACATTAATCTTGCCAAAGGAGAACAATTCTCAACGGAGTTTACGCAGCAAAATCTGAATCAAAAGATTCCAGTGTTGATCGATGAAGATCGCAGCATCATGGAAAGCTGTGCGATTTTGCACTACCTCGCCGAAAAGTTTCCAACGTCCTTGTTGCCTCACACCGATGAGCGCTGGGATATATTGCCCTGGGTTTACTGGCAAGCCGCCAACGTTGGGCCGAACTTCGGTAACAAACTCAGCTACACCCGCTACCTGGACGCCGTCCCAGCGGAGCAAAAACAGCACCCCTTGGAGCGCTTTAATAAAGAGGCATTGCGCCTAAGCGCCGTCCTGGCAAGACAACTGGGTGATAATCCGTGGATTTGCGGCTCGCGCTTTAGCATCGCCGATATTGCGGTTTATCCATGGCTGCGCGGCTGGAAGTGGAGCAAAGTTGACATTACTGAGCACCCAAATGTCTTAGCTTGGGTTCAGCGCGTTCGTGCCCGCCCTGCCGTTGAGCGCGGAATTGCTTACGGTGTCCCAAAAGACGAGATTGACCAATGGAGTGAAGCGCGCAAGGCCCAGTATCGCAGCAGCGGCTCCAGCATCGCCGACAACACCGCACTCAAAAGCGACCTCTAACAATCCAAGCAGGCTAACTCGCGCATTACAGTCGGCTGAAGTCCGGTGCGCGTTTTTCGCGAAACGCATGGACCGCCTCAACGTTGGCAGCGCCGCCGCGTAGAGTGGCCATGGCGACACCTTCCATTTCGTCGGCCTCACGCAATGCGTCTCTGCGTGGTGCCATTAACAGCTCTTTAGTCGTCATCAGCGACACCAGTGGCTGAGCGGCCAAAATTTGCGCATGCTCCATGGTGACCGGCAACAAATCTTCATCAGCTACCGTCGCATACGACAAGCCAAGGCGTGCACAGGCGTCCGCGTCAAACCATTCAGAACTCATGAGCATCCAAGACGCTGCCTGATGACCGAGCAAATGAGGGAAGGTAATCGAACTGCCCGCTTCAACGGTCAGCCCGAGTGCAGAAAATGGACACCGCAAGCGCGCGTTCGCCGCCATGAACACCATATCTACAAGACCGCAAATAGTGCACCCAAAACCAATGCCAAGGCCGTTAACAGCAAGCAAAATAGGTTTCGGGAATTCTAGCAAAGCCTCATACAGGCCGGCAAAGCCATGTTTCGGCGGTGTGTCAGTGGCTTCATTCGATGCCAAGTCCAATCCTGCACTAAACGCACGTCCGGCTCCTGTGATGATGACGACTTTGATCGCATCGTCTTCTGCCGCGACCAACAACGCCTCAGCCAGGGCGTCAAACATCGTAGTGTTGAAGGCATTTAGCGCCTCTGGCCGATTTAAGGTCAACGTGCGTACAAAACCTGCGTCTGCGACTGTGATCATGCTACTCCTCCTGCTGCCCCGCGATTGTACTCTGGAAACAGCCGCTGAGTAGGCCGCGCGTAGCGTACTGGAGTCACCAATACACGGCTCAGCACGCATCTGGTCGACGCGGGCGCTGAAGATCGCAACAACGGATTTGCCGGAGACAGCTACGGACGAAACAAAAAAACAGGCTCGCACGTGACTAAGTGGTGGTTATCACGCACGAGCCTGCGTTGGCACGTACTGCGAAGGACGCACCAACACCAGCGCCGACTGCTAAGAGGAGGCCAGCCGGCGATACCCACGCGATATTAATACTATCGCTATTTAGGCGTCCAAAAATATCATACTCATCACCGCTCACCAAGGCTAACCTTT